>NZ_JJOV01000015.1:0-26257 GCF_000979385.1 Methanosarcina sp. 2.H.A.1B.4 | reverse complement strand
ACCTCTCTATTCGTCGGCAGCGTCAGATGTGTATAAGAGACAGCTATAAAGCCGAGAAATATATAATCTTAATATCTTCGATTTTTATTTAGCTTAAATCCGGGGGGATTTCATTAAAGCAGAGCAGAGTAGTTCAAAAATCGGAAAAGAAATAATCGGACAGCCGTTCCCTGAAATCACATCAAAATCACTTGCAGGTAGGGTTGTTACCCTTCCGGGGGCAGTGAAGGGAAAGGTGGCACTCATCTGTATTGCTTTTGTGCGAAGTTCACAGAGCATGATCGACTCCTGGGCTCAACCTTTTGAGCAGGAGTTCAGAAAAAACAGCATTTTTACGGTCTACGAAGTCCCGATGATAAACAAAGGCTGGAAGGTCTTCTCCTGGATGATTGATTCCGGAATGAGAGGAGGGATACCTGTGGAAAAACATGATAACGTGGTCACCTTTTATGGGGACTATTCCAGCTACCAGGAAGCCCTTGGAATGGAAAATACAAACCTTGCCTACGTTTTTTTACTGGACCCTGAAGGTATTGTCCGCTGGAAAGGGCAGGGATATGCCAGCCCTAAAACCGAAAAAGAACTTATCAACACTGCAATGACTCTCAAATGAGAGTGAATTTCAAGTAAAAGGAAGGGAGAATGAAGGGAACAAAGATAATACTTGGATTTTTTGTTTTTGTTGTCCTTATTTTTGCAGCTTATGCCGTCCTGAGAACCGTGCCGATTGATAACTGCGGGGAAAACGGGACAGGACCGGCCTGCATCGAGCTCCAGCCCGGTTTTTCCATTGATTATTACGCCGAAAATGTTGAAGGGGCAAGGTCCATGGCCCTCAGTCCAAACGGGACGCTTTTTGTAGGAAGCCTTAACACTGGAAAAGTCTATGCCATCCCTGACCGGAATGGGGACAATAAAACCGATGAGGTAATTGTGCTTGCCGAGGGCCTGGATATGCCAAATGGGGTGGCATTCATGAACGGTTCCCTGTATGTAGCCGAAGTTTCCAGGGTGAGCCGCTATGACGACATTGAAGCCAGGCTTGAAACCCCGCCTGAGCCAGTCGTGGTCAACGAAGATTTCCCATCCGACCGCTTACACGGCTGGAAATACATCAAATTCGGTCCCGATGGAAAACTGTACGTGCCTGTGGGGATGCCGTGTAATGTCTGCGAAGGGGAAGACGAGCGTTATGGAACGATCATGCGGATGGAGCCGGACGGGAGCCAGCTCGAAATCTTTGCAAGAGGGATAAGGAATACGGTCGGTTTTGCCTGGCACCCTGAAACCGAAGAATTATGGTTTACTGACAACGGCAGGGACTGGCTTGGGGATGATTCACCTCCGGACGAACTCAACAGGGCGCCTGAACCAGGGATGCATTTCGGCTTTCCCTATTGCCATGCAGGCGATATCCCTGATCCGGAATTTGGAGGACTCAGGAACTGCTCCGAGTTCACGCCGCCTGAGGTAAAACTGGGCCCTCATGTGGCCTCCCTTGGGATGACCTTTTACACAGGCACGATGTTCCCTGAAGAATACAGGAACCAGATCTTTATTGCCGAGCACGGCTCCTGGAACAGGAAAATTCCCATAGGGTACAGGGTTACTCTGGTCAGGCTGGAAAACGGAACCCCTGTAAGTTATGAGCCTTTTGCCGAAGGCTGGCTCCAGGGGCTTGCAGCCTGGGGAAGGCCTGTGGATGTCCTTGTAATGCCTGACGGAGCTTTGCTTGTGTCGGATGATAAAAATAATGCCATCTACAGGATCAGTTACAGCTGATCCGAATACCTTGCAAACGCGTCAGAGGAGCTAGTTAATAATCCCTTCATAAAAAGTTCCAATGTTTGTAAAAATACTTATGATTATACATCATACACAGTAAGCAGGGGGAATAAATTGTTATCTAAAATTCCTATAGATCTTAAGAATGTATCTGAAGACGAGATCGACAAAGAAATCCTCAGAGCCGGCATTATTGCCGAGCTTGATGCCGTAAACCTTTACGAGCAGATGGCTGCTCTTACCAAAAATGATAATATAAGAGCAGTACTGCTGGATATAGCAAAGGAAGAAAAAACGCACGTTGGGGAGTTTCAGGCGCTTTTACTTCGGTTCGATACTCAGCAAAAGGAGGAACTTGAAGCCGGAGCCGAAGAAGTAGAAGAAGAGCTGTCCAAATAAACAGTCCGAGGAAAAGTTGTCCGGATAAAAAGTAGAATGAAGAGTTGTCCGGATAAAAAATAGGATAAATCCTCTGATTTTTAAGCTTCGAACTTTCTCTGGATGATATAAAGATTCCAGGGAAAGTCCTTACTTAACTATTTTAACTTTTATTTGGAAATTGTTTTGCTTTTATTACCGTATCAATTTCCTTTAATACGGATTTCTATTTTATGTGTTCTACGTTAAGTGTTTATTTCAATATTGATTCCCTGCAATAAACTCCTCAATCATACGGTATGCCTCATCATCCGGATACTGTTTTGGAGGGTGTTTCATGAAATATGCAGATGGCTGATAAAGAATTCCGCCTTTTCCCCTATCAAGTGCCAGTTTACAGCATCTGATAGCGTCAATTACAACCCCGGCAGAATTCGGAGAGTCTTCTACCGAAAGCCGGAGTTCGAGATTCATTGGTACATCCCCAAAGAGTTTTCCTTCCATACGCAGGAAGCAGACTTTGTTGTCTTTCTGCCAGGAAACATAGTCACTAGGACCCACGTGGATATTTCCGTTTTCAAGCCTCTCGGAAAGCACGGACTGAACGGCTTCGGTTTTCGAGATTTTTTTGGATACAAGCCGGTCCCGGTTTAGCATATTAAGGAAATCAGTATTTCCACCGGTGTTAAGCTGGTATGTCCTTTCCAGCTTTACGCCCCGTTTTCTGAAAAGGTCGGCAAGAGTCCTGTGAACTATGGTCGCTCCGAGCTGGGACTTGATGTCATCGCCAATGATTGGAAGCTTCTTTTCTTCAAAGCGTTTTGCCCATTCTGGATTGCTCGCAATAAAAACAGGCATGTTGTTGATAAAGGCACATCCGGCTTCAAGGGCGCATTCGGCATAAAAACGGGCAGCTTCTTCGGAACCTACAGGCATGTAATTTACAAGGATCTCGGCTCCTGAATTCTGCAGGATGCTTACGATATCCTCTTTTGTCGCACCCTCGCCTTCCACAGGCAGGAACCTGCATTCCTCAGGGTAATTGATAAGGTGTTCGGAACAGCCGTCCAGAACCCTTCCCAGGCTTACCTTAACACCTGTTTTCGGCACATCCGGACAGAAAGCAGCTGTGCAGTTCGGAAGAGAAAATATTGCTTCTGATACGTCCTTTCCAACCTTCCTCCTGTCAATATCAAAAGCTGCTGCCACATCAATGTCATATGGGAAGTAGCCTCCAAGATCCTGATGCATCAGACCGATTGCATCTGCATCCTCTTTTTTTCTGTAATACTCAATCCCCTGCAGAAGAGAACTTGCACAGTTCCCAACTCCTGCAATGGCAATTTTTATTCTATCTTTACCTGCCATTGAAACCCCCCAAATAAGCTCAATAATAGTATCAGATATCTTAATTCCCAGGTTATCTTAATTCCCAGGTTATCTTAATTCCCAGATTGTCTGAATTTCCCGGTTATCTTAATTCCCAGGTTGTCTGAATTTCCCGGTTATCTTAATTCTCAAGTTGTCTTTATTTCCCGGTTATCTTAATTCCCAGGTTATCTTAATTCCTCAGTCCCCTATTTATCTGCAGTTCCCAAAGCCAATCGCCAGAGTGTACCCCATCCAGGACAAGGAATGAAAACTGTGATGCCTCTTATCTTATGAAGAAAATACTATAAAAAACGTTTTACAAAAAAAAGAATTAATGTGATACTGTATATCCAGCTTTTATATGCGGTTTTAGCTATTCCATGATGTTTAAGGCTCTTATACCTTTTAGAATCAATTTATGCTCTTAACAGGAGACTTTAACAAAATCCAGTAATAAGAAGCATTACAGGTTGCTATAGACTTACAGGTTTATCCAGAGCACCAAAAGAAGGTGAATTCCAATAAAAGCCGGCACAGAGTACCTGAACATGGGCTTCTGGGTTTTATGCCTGAACTGCATCATTCCGAGCCATGCACCGATCGGCCCGAAAAGGGAAATCGTCAGCAGGGTCTTTTCCGAGATTCGCCACATTTCCTTTTTTGCTTTATATTTGTCCAGCCCATAAAGGGCAAATGAAGCTGCGTTAAGGACAGCATAGACGATAGGGAAAAGAAGGTAAACAGTCTCTGTCATGGAAAAGAATTCTCCGTAATAATAATTAAAGGCTGTGATGCTTTACAGGAAATAGTTTATCCTTAATTCGATCTCATTTTTGTGTCAATGCTGTCAGAAAACGAAAAATAAAATGAGAATGGATATCTAAGATCAGAGGATTGGAGATCTAAGGTCAGAAGATTGGAGATCTAAGGTCAGAGGATTGGATATTAAGTTCAGAAGATTGGAGATCTAAGGTCAGAGGATTGGAGATCTAAGGTCAGAGGATTGGAGATCTAAGGTCAGAGGATCGGATATCGGTCGTGTCTGTGAGCTATTGATCAATTCAGAAAAAGCGAGTACATCTCCCGTATTTGAGGAATATGTACAGAGGTTCTTGTGCTTACGGATTTCAATAACTCACTTTCATTACCTTAATTCGTGAATTTGCCCACAACGCATATTGGATTTGATTTTGTACTTCAAGTGCGTAAGTCCTAAAATATTATTCTCCATTAACTAAAAGCATCTGGTTTGCCTGTCTTCTATAAGTTCTTATTCCTAAGCCAACAAATAAGTAAAGAATTGAAGTAATAATCCCAATGATTGGTGAAATAAGAATTTCTTTTCCTGCTACAATGCTGATATAACCTGATATAACTAAAGGATTTACTAGCGAATCCTCTACAGTATGTAATACAACACACGGCCAAATTGATTTTGTTACCCTAAAAAGCTCAACATACATCACCGTCCAGCATATTATTGTTATAATAAGAACAATGAAAAATATAGCTCGGCTGACAGGTAACACTGCTTGGATATCTGTTTCAGGTAAAAAGACCAGACAATATGGAGCATGCCAGATTCCCCAAAGACTGCCAACAATGAGATATATCTTCCAATCATTAAGATTTAATTTGACGAGTTGTGAAGTTAGATAACCATAAAAAGGAGCCCCATCAAAAATATTTTTAATAAAAGTAAATGACAGAGTACTGGAAAACAGCAAAATAAAAGGTCTGAGGTCGAATGCTGATAAGTCAATCCATTTTGTTGTAGCCCCGATTATCAGAACGATTGCTGTTACAACAGGAAAAATCAAAACAGCAATCAAGTACCATTTTATGTTTCCTTTGAAATTCGGCTTGAAACCAAAATCATTCCAATTGCCCTTTGAAAATATAGTGATTGCAATTGCAGTCAGCATAGGCAATACCAACCATATCCCCAGACCAAGAGAATCTCCCTCTGGTTGCTCGGGAAGGACAGAGTCTACAAGAATACCTATCCACCCACTGAGAACAACAACAACAATAAACACAACAACATTGCGAATAACTTTTGTGTCCATATAAACCTCCCATTTAGCAAATATAAATACTCTTTATTACGAAATATCTTTTGATTGAAACTTAATTGTACTATTAATTGTGCTATTAATTGTGCTATTATTACTAAATTCAGTACTTCGCTAAAATCCGGTCTTGGGGATCAGTTACTGAAAACCGCAATCATAAGGGTGGTTTTCAAATTTATGCAAAAAGGAAAATGTGCCAGTTTTACCCGAATTACTCAATAACTCACGGACAGTACCCGGATATCTAAGTCAGGGGATTTGAGATCTAATTCAGAGGATTGGATATGGATCCAAACGAACAGGAAGGTTTTCAGGCGCCGGAAAATCAAGATAATAACCATAAAAGCCTGGTTTCGCCTCCTCCACTTGTCTTGAAGGCGGGCCGTTACCTTCCAACCCTTATTTTCCTGGGGCTGGCTGTTCATCTGATCCTTCCCCAGCTTGCTTCAGTTGAAGAGTCCCTTCAGGTTATCAGGACAATGGCCCTGTGGGCCGTGCTGCTGGCTGCCCTTGCCCAGACTATAAGCTATATGGGAAGCGGCTATCTCCTGCATTCGATTGCAGTAATCGTAAACCAGAAACTCTCGGTACCCAGGGGCATACTGATAACCCTTGCTGCAGCAAGCGTCGGGCTGCTTGCAGGAGGGCCACTTGGAAATGGGGCAGCTACATACCGCTGGGTACGGAAACAGGGCGTCAGCGCCGAAGGTTCGGGGCTTGCAGGCACCCTGCCCACCCTTTTTAACAACACAATATTAGTAATACTGGGAATTGTCGGAATACTCCGGCTGCTGGCAGTACGCGAGCTTTCCTCCACCCAGATCCTTGCCTTTCTCCTGATCCTTAGTGGGCTGGGCCTGGGCATTGCAGCAGTAAGCTGGGGAAAACGCCACAGGGATGGGTTCACATCCGGAGCTGTCAGGGAAGCTGCCTTTTTTTACAGGGTCCTGCACAGGCCCTATACCCCGAAGGCAACTGAAACCACAGTCTGCCGTATGTTTGCAGCCCTCGACCTGCTCGAAAAAGGGGGATGGAAGCGCCCGGCCATGGGGGCAGCACTTACCGCCAGCTTTGATATGCTGACCCTTTACTTTTTCTTCATAGCTGCCGGAAACCCAATAGGCCCGAGCGTCCTGCTTGTAGGATATGGCCTGCCCCTGCTTTTCGGGAGATTGGCTTTTCTCCTTCCCGGTGGGGTAGGGATTGTGGAAAGCACTATGGCGGCCCTGTACACAGGCCTGGGAGTGCCGGGTCCGATAGCAGTTGTGGCCGTTCTCAGCTACAGGATTTTTTCGTTCTGGATCCCCACATTAATCGGCTTTCCGATTGCATTTTACTTGCAGAATAGATGAAGTTTGTGAAAATTTCTATCCTGTAAAAATTTCCATTCTATGAAAATTCTACTATTTGATTTGAATTTTAGATAATTGTAAATCTGGCTGTTATCAACCTGGTTAAAAATGAGTTTTTCTTTATATTTCCAGACTGCGGAGAACATTGGATGAAACCGCCATTCCCATGCAGGTGTCCAGTGTTGTTGAGGACATCATTCCTATTACCTTCCCTCCCTGTACGACAGGAGAACCGCTATCCTCCGGCTCCGGCATATCATGGCACTGGAAACCCAGGAAAAGCAGTGAAGCTCCGGAATTAACCACCCTGCAATAATGGATAGTACGGGTGTCATTGACAAGCTCAGCCAGCTCCAGCTCTGCCGGGCTGCCAAATTCGGTGATTTCAACTGCAGTGCCAGGAGGAAACTCTATCAGGGCTAAGTTATGGTCTTTCAAGATTCGCGTAACAACAAGTTTCATTCCATTAACTGTTAGATGGTCACCTTCCCCCCGGAATATATGGGAAACCGTAACCATGTAAAGCACTCCTTTGAGCGAGATTACAGCGCCGATAGTACCGCGCTTTCCGTTGTGAAGAAAAGAACTGCCTGCTTTTATCATAAGCTTTCGCCAACCTGCCGGTTTCTTCTGGACATAGTTTTTCTTCCGGGCATAGTTAATTGTATTTCCGGAGTTTACGTTAAATAGGGTTTCAATTATATTTAACGTTAGATATTAACAGGGGGTTGATCAGAGTCTATCAGATTCTTTAACGTTCCCCTTAATCCTGGGGATTATCCTGTGAACCCGTTTTTGGTACTCCCGGTATTCATCACCGAACTGTGCAACCAGCCTGCTTTCCCAGTGCAGGGACCCAAGAAACAGATAGATGGTGGTCAAAAGGTATATGACAAGCAGATTGACGGTCATAATGGGAGTAAGCAATATCGTGACCATCCCCGAGAGCAGGAAAGGATCCCTTACCCACCGGTAAATGCCCCGGATCTTCAGGGCGTCTGCTTCGGAAGCCTGCGGGCCGGATAGCTGCGAGCTTATTTTGAACCTGTGCGGAGCATCACGAAAAGCCATGGGGGCAAGCATTCCGGCAATCAACTGCCCACCGACCATCAGCCAGCGCCAGGGCGAAGGTATTTTGTAGAGAACCCGCCCCGGATTTTTGTAGAGCTGATAGACAAGCGGCAATATCGTCAGCACCGCGGTAAGGCTGTATGCCGGCAGATAGAGCATTTCTGCTCTGGGACCAGCAACTCTCATGACAAAGCGTTTGAAGGGCAGGCTCGCAGTCAGGCTGTGAATAAATGCAAATGCTACCAGAGAAATAACAGCAGTAATTTTGGAAGAAACCAATTCCAGAAGTCCCCCTTATTTTATTTATATAGCTTATATTTCCACACCAGTATGAAAAGTTTACTTATAATGCCTTAAAAATATTAGAAGTGCAGGGAATTGCAGGCAATTATTTTTTCATTTCTTAGAAATTAATCTATACCGAGTTTTTTATTGAGTCAACTTTCAATAAAATGATTGTACGTTATTCTCGCAAAACAGCGTTGTGTTTTTTCGCCTTTACCTTTCGCCTTTACCTTTCGCCTTTACCTTTCGCCTTTACCTATTACCTCCGAATCTTGTGCAGGCAATGAAATTCGAACCCACTAAATTTACTACCCTTCCCAACCCGAACAGTTCACTCAACAATATTTATATGTGGGAAGGCTTACAGTACAGTTTGATTTTTCCAAACATTTTATATTACTCATAAGATTACTTAACATAGCATGACATGTAGAGACATGGCACCCATGCATTAAAATTTACAACTGGAGAACAGTTTTACAAATCCAAAGAAGGTCCTTTTAATGAAATACTGGCAGCCGAAATATGAAACAATGGATCCCGAAGAAATGAAGAGACTACAGCTGAAACGCCTGCAGCACAGTGCAAAGCTGGTCTATGACAATGTTCCTTTCTACAGGCAGAAGTTCAAAGAGGCTGGAGTCGCTCCCGAGGATATCAAAACCCTTGAGGACGTCCGGAAACTGCCTTTCACACGCAAAACAGACCTTCGGGACAACTATCCATTCGGCCTTTTTGCTGCAAAGAAAGAGGACATCGTGCGCATCCACGCCTCCTCAGGGACCAGCGGGAAGCCCACGGTTGTCGGATATACTGCAAAAGACATTGAGACCTGGTCAGACCTGATCGCCCGGAGCCTTACAATGATAGGGCTTACAAAAGGCGATGTGATCCAGAACTCCATGAACTACGGCCTTTTTACCGGAGGCATGGGCTTCCACTACGGCGTAGAGAGGATGGGAGCCATGGTCGTGCCGGCAGCAACAGGCAACACCGCCCGCCAGCTTGAGATGATGATCGACTTCGGGGTAACCGCAGTCCACTGCACCCCTTCCTACGCTTTCTACCTCGCAGAGACCGCAGAAGAGCTTGGCCTCATAGACAAACTCTCCTTAAAAGCAGCCATTTTCGGAGGCGAACCCTGGTCGGAAAACACCAGAAAACAGCTTGAAAAGCGCCTGAACCTCAAAGCCTATGACTGTTACGGCCTCTCAGAAATGATGGGGCCCGGCGTCGGCTTCGAGTGCCAGGAACAGAACGGCCTGCATATCTGGAACGACAACTTCCTTGTCGAAGTCCTGGATAAAAACGGAGAACAGGTATCCGAAGGCGAAAAAGGCGAACTCGTCTTAACCTCCCTCAACAAGGAAGGCTTCTGCAACATAAGATACCGCACAGGTGACATGACCCGCCTCCTTGAGTCCGAATGCGACTGCGGTCGTACTACAACCAGGATCTCCCGCCTGCTCGGCAGAGTAGACGACATGATGATCGTCCGCGGAATCAACGTCTTCCCCTCCCAGATCCAGGACGTCATCTCCCGAATCCCTCAGGTAAGCGAACATTTCCAGTTAATCCTTGACCGGAACAGACACATGCTCGATGAACTCACAGTAGAAGTCGAACTCGAAGAAAACGCCTTCACCGGCGACCTCAAAGACCTCAAAGCTATCCAGGACCACGTCCAGCGGGAACTCAAATCCGTCCTCAACATCCGCACAAACGTCGAACTCCTTGAGAAAGGCAGCATCGAAAGGACCACAGGAAAGGCAAAGAGGATCATCGACAGAAGGCCGCAGATCTGAGCCACCCGAAGCTTTAAATTATTGTTTAGTAACTTAAATAATCAGGGAATTTTTATTCTCTGATTTTCCTTTAACTCTTTTTTGCGTCCGTTAAACCAAATTTCAATTCCTTTTTCCAAAAAGCATCCGGTTTGAAGTACTGCTGATTAGTACCCCGAGCAACCTCCCGCTCGACGCAGGAGAGCGGCCTTTCCGTGAAGTCTGCAAAAAAGATGGAATCCTCGAATTTTATCAAAGGAAGCTCTGAAAAAAGCTGAAACCTAAAATTTTTTCATTTCAACCATTCTAAGCAACAAAAAGGTATTATAAAATACAGCTCTGGCATTGTAGATCTAAAAAATGAAGATATGTGTTTGCAGGTAACACATATCAGCCAGAGCTTGAATTTGCCTTAATATCCCGTTCCTCTTACCTTAACTCATTGGGTCGAACTTTATAGCCCGATCGTATACGATCTCTGAGTAGGCTGGCCCGGTTTTTGTAGAGTTTTCCATGTAGGCCCTCCAGGCAATGAAAAGCGGTTGATCCGGCTCTATGCCGTGAACTCCCACACCAGAGGGAACCTCATAGCAGTATGGATCATCTTCACTGCAGTTCCTGGCTAGCTTGTAGACATAAAGGTATTTCGCATTGGGATTGTCAGGGAGATATTCCTCAGCAGACCCGCTGAAATCTGCGTCTGTGATTGCTCTGACACCATTCCACACATCAGCTCCGTATATTGCGAAGTTTGAGTACGTCGCCTTTCCTGTGGCTACATGGTTAACCCCATAGACGATTATGAATTCATTGGTATCGTTGCCCAGAGTAATTGCCGGGTCTTGCAGGAAAGGATAGTACTGTGAGGTGTTAAAGAAAGGAGGTGTCGGCGAAGAGACCATCTGGTTTGCTGTCCATAGATAGCATGCATCGTTGTTAGGACCTACAGCGTTAATTCCTCTCTGAATAGCGTCACTCCCTACAGGAACTGCCTGACTGGTCGGAAGCTCTGTGGCATTCGATTCGTTATATTTATCAAGAATCGCAATCTTTAGCTCTTCGAGATCATCCGTAAGCTCAAACTCTGTTTGCCCGGTTCCGCGGACCCTTAGCTCCGGATAATCATACGGGTCAAGTTCCACAGTTTCGTTGGGAGTAATCCGGAAAACAGTTGCAGGTGTATTATTTATGTAATCATCACCAGCCTGCGTGTCATTGAGTAAGGCTGGGCGGACAAATGCGGCAAATGTATCGGAGTTATTCTCCAGACCCATGTTTAATATGGATGAGGGAAGCATCTGGGTGTTGGTTATGTTATCCGAATACCCCACTGATTGGGCAGCAGCCCGGATGCGTTGATCAATGCCTCTGTCGGCCGTAATGATTATTACCGTGGTTTGATTGAAAGGATTTCCAGGCTGTCCATCTGGTGTCCCTTCGGTTTTGATAACCAGGCTGTTCAACGTATCTGCTATATTGGAAAAGAGCCATCTTTTCTCATTCCCATATGTCCTGTGCATAATGTAATTATCGTAACTGAAGTACCTGCATTCCGGCGGTGTTCTTCCCACGAAAACAACAGCTTCATCAGGACCAAGGTTCCAGAACGGAGTTGTATTCCCGCTCATCCCGAGTGTACTTGTTAATTTAGAAATCCGTTCATCTACTTCATGACCAGATGCCGCTGGAACAAAAAATGCCACATATTTTGTGGTGGGATTGTTTCCGTATGCAGAAGGCAATACTCCTTCCTCTAATAACTTGATTAGATCAAAGTATCCCAGCTCACCGTCCTGTACAGTGAATCCGTTCTGTTCTAAAGCCTGTCGAAAAGCCTCCGAATCAGATGTTTCATTCTGCGCGAGGCCAGTTCCTGTTAATATTGTGAACAAAATGCCAAGCAGTATAACTAATATATAATTTTTCATATACCATATCCCCCTGTCAGCTATAGTTATTCTCGCAAAGAATTACACTAAAAAAGAAGAATTACACTTCGAAAAGAGAGGATCTCTTCAACATCTTCTAAGACAGTGTGCTTTTGATTCGTTCTAAAAATTAAGTGTAAACCTTTGCGACAGATAATATAATTATAATTAAATATATTAGAAATCTTGGTGGAACGTTGACTAAAATTAGAGAGTCGATCTGTTAACAGTCCACATGATTCCTTATCACCATCCTGTTTTGACTTGTTCCTATTTCGTTAAAATCAAAGTTGAGCTGGCGCACCCCGCAGCAAGCCAGCGGGGTATTCGACTGAAATAAATACTCTCCAAATGATCTTGGTAGTCCCTTATTATTTGGTTGATATTTTTTTCAAAATGCCGTAAATCTCGTGTTCTTTCTTGCTCCGCACTTCAATTTGGCTGGAGCCGCCATGTGTCCATTACACAAAAACGCAAACATTCGTTTCACTTAATACTTAATCGTGAAACATCAACCCGGTAATGGTGGACAGCCGATCAGTCTGTCGGCCCATGTTTTTTCAGCCTGATTGAGATTCGATAGCAAGGAGTCTGTTTCAGTCCTATCAGGAAGAGAGATATAACTTTGTTTTTATATGTTATCTGTAGGAAGGGGTCAGGCAAACCCCGCACAACCGGCAGAGAAAAAGTGGAATTGGATTTTGCACAAGCGGAAATTTCGCAGAAAACTATTTTTGTAACACCAGAAGAAAGAAACACTTACTTACTAATGTGCTCCTCGCCATTAATCACTATTTTCCATCCGGGGTCTAAAAACTCTGATTTCACATCTGCATAATGCAGTTTTTTATGGCAAAGTGGGCAAACAACTAATAAATTCCAGCTTTGAAGTGTTTCTGGAGCCTTTTTATTTAGCTCTATCATATGGTGGACTTCTGCATATTTTTCGCCATCTTTTTTTAAAAATCCCGGATATCCACAAATCATGCATTTATACCCATATTTCTCTTTAATGGCGTTAGATAGTAAAGAAGGTCTTTGTATTAATTCAACTATAGTTTCTTTAAATTCCGGAGTATTTCTGTATTTAATATCTAATTTTTTTAGAAGTTCATCGTAGTCCAGAGTTTTTCCTTCTTTAAACTCCTCCGGGATAATCTCCGTGCCACATGAATATACATTTACTGATTCTGAGATCCAATTCAATACTTCTTTTTCATCTTCAGATTCTATCACAGCAAAAGTTTGAACTGCGTCGTAATTCTTGGAAGTAATTTTTATTTCATTTATATCAAAAGGTTCCACAGGCCTTACGTTTTCTCCGTTAATTAGATATCGCCAGTGCTTTCCCCAGAGTTCATCGCTTAAATTGTCTACGTCTTCTTCACAGGACACAAAATTCATTATCCATCGAATTGGTTTCTGTCTAGGCAATAATGTGCTTTTCGTTTGAGCTATTAAGATTATATCTCCCGGCTTTACATGATGTGGTTTTCCATCTGTAGCATGTTTTGCGTTATTGAGAACACCTTCCATAGTTTTAGCTGAATTTTTGAAAAGTAGCATGTAATACAGGAGAACTTATTAAATTAATAAATTCTTTGATTTTGTCCAAAACGTTCTGGAAAAAACGTCTGATTGTGCATATATTTTAAAAGGCCCGGTAATAAAAAGTAACTTTTTGACAAAAATAATAGTTGTCTGGCGACTTCATGAGCTGACGGGGTGGGAAGTTTTGGCACGTAAAGAAACTTCTACCGTTGTGGTAAAAACCTGGCCAGCTGCCGGGATCTGAGCATCCTAATCTTTGAAGTAGAGTTCAATTGCTTCTTTCAGGTTCTCAATAGCTTCTTCGATTTATTCACAACAGGGTTTCCACAGCTCTATAAAAAATTCTTCCACCGGATGCCCCACTGAGAATTCCTCCTCCACATCATCCCCCACCATGAAATCCTTTACAAAAAACCTGAAACCTGCCGGGCGTTGAGAGAGAGGCCCATGGCTTGAAAAATATATTTACTCACTCATATGAGCTTGCATTCCGGGGTCCGGTTTGAGGATATTATGATTTTGGGGATTTCGTCGCGGGATAAAATAGTAGAGAACTGGATAAACGGTAGGTGGGGGAGAAAGGGGAGCAGCCCGCCGGGAAATATAATAAAACAGTTATATTCAGACGGCCCCACAAGCGGCCCCAGTTCCTCATTCTTCAACGACTTCCCAGTGTCCACCTCTGGCTGGCCCGACTCTTTTGAGGAAACCTTTTTTCTTTAATTTATAAATATTTTCTTCAGTTTTTCTTGCGGAAATGCCTACTTTATCGGAAAGTTCCCTAGCTGAAATTCGTGGATTTTCTCTAATCAAACTAAGTATTACTTCTTGATTTTGGGTTAGAGTTTCTCCGACCTTTTCTCCGACCTTTTCTCCGACCTTTTCTCTATCTCCTTCTTCACCTTCTTCAAAGTGTTTCCTCTTAAAAGTAACAATAAACTGAGTTCCAACCTCTTTAAAATCAGCATCTTGTTCCATTGAAAGGATCAGGCTTATCCCCCTGCCCCATTTTTCAATCCAGTGAATTTCATGGAAAATTTCAGCTATCAGTTCATTCCTTCGCTCAGAGACCATTTCGGTCTTGATCTGTTCGATAGTGAGCCCGCCATAAAGGAGACCTTTACTTCTGATTTCCATACGGTTTTTAAATATGGCCACATTTACGGAATCATATTCATAGTAGTCTCGGTGGCAAAAGGCATTTATGATGGCTTCTCGTATCGCTTCTTTGTTGATCTCCGGGACATCTATTCTCTTAAGGCCTTCTAGCCGCATTCCAATGTGGATATTTTTGAGGATGTATTTTTCTGCTTCCTCAATCAGATGAAACAGGTCACCTGTAAAATCCTGCATATCAATAATATAGGATGTATCACCAGTGGCAAAAACTGCGCACCTGAGTCTTGCATTAGGGAAAAAGTCCTCTGGTTTTTTGCCAAAAAGGATTACTGCGGCATTTGTTAATTTTCCGTCTTCTACGAGCTTTAATTTTTTCAGGGAATTTTCCAGCCCCTGGTACTCCTTTCCCGCTTCTTTTACAAAGAACTTGACTTTTTCTTCGCTGATGTCTTCCAGGCTTGCTTCCTTGCAAACTGCCCGATCCCACTTCAACTGATCCTTATTTTTCCTAATAATCAGATTCTCAAGTTCCTTTACACTCAGGGGCTTGTCCTCATCAGAAATGCGAATATAAGCTCTACCGTATGCAAAGTATGGCACATCATTTCCCTGAAACTCAACTTCTATACAGGGCTTTCCCTGGAATGTTACCTGTCGGATAACAGGATAAACACTTGGTTCTATATGAGCTGAAATAGCCTGAGAAATGGTCCTCAAAGTATCTGCCCCGATTTCCTGCCCCACGACGGCCCCGTCGTCCTTAATCCCAAAGTATAATTTGCCTTCCTGATGCTTGTTAAGCATTGCAGCTATTGAAATCACTGCTGGCTTTAACTGCGCGGTAGATTTCTTCAGTTCAAGGTTTTCAGACTCTTTCAGTTGGAAGTAAGAACTCATAGAAAGGACCTTCAAGATGATCTTGAGTTCTAAGATAAAGTTGAGGTCTTATAAAAGATGCGGATTACTAGAATATCGTTACTTCAAATCTAAAAAGTCCTCTTTTTCATTTGCTATTTAACACTACAGTCTGCTCTTTTATCCTCGGTCACATGAACTATACGCCACCGTTCCCGAAATTTATATCCTGAACAAACAGATTACAAAGGAAAGTTAGCAGAACATTAAACAATATAATTTTACAGTAATACATTTGGCGGACACTCGGAAGACATACCATTTCTCTTTCTTCCTAATAACGGCTGAAAATATGCAAATTTATTCACAACAGGGTTTCCACAGCACTACAAAAAAATTATTCCATCGGATGCCCCACTGAGAATTCCTCCTCCACATCATCCCCCACCATGAAACTTTTTACAAAAAACCTGAAAACTGCCGGCGTTGAGAGGGGGAGGCCCATGGCTGGAAAAATATATTTAGCCAGCATCAGGGCTCGAGATTATAGAAGTAGATCTCTAACCAGGCAAAGACGCTTGATGAGCTAAATCGAAGAATTGCTCACCTGTGAAGCAGCTTCTCGTTTGCGGTCAGGACCTCAACTCCCATGTCGCTGAAGTCCTTGTCATGAGTTACAAAAACCATGCCCTTTGTGCGGCAGATTTCTGCAAAGATGAGGTCATTGAAGTCGTATTTTCCCTGTTCAAAGAAGTGCATGATTTCAGGCAGGTCTATGACTTTTAAGTCAGGGTCGCAGGCGAGGGTATTTCGGAGGATTTTTCGGACATTTGAAGCAATGTCTTCGGCAATGGGACGGAAGCTGAGCGAGTTTCTAAACTCCTTGAACCTCGAATAATCGGTCTGCTGTTTGAACTCGATTCTTGAGAAGGCATTGATAAATTCCGAGATTATCATGCAGTTTATATAGATCGTGCCGTTTGAATCCCGGATTTCTTTTAAAACTCTGGAATATCTGGCTGACTTCTGGTCAGGCCAGCCTATAGGGCCGTAAATATAGAGCCAGATGTTGGTGTCAAAGAAATAACTCTGTTCTGCAGGATAATCATAAGTCACTGTGGAATGGACAGGAGCCGGGCTGGGCTTTACAGGCAGGGCTTTTAAAGGGCGAAGCCTCACACTGCGCCTTAACGGATAAACTACTGCGCGGTGGACACTCTTATGCATCTTCACCTCCGATCACATCCCTGAGCGCCTTTCTGCAGGAATATGCATGTTCAAAATAGCTTTTTGCCCTTTCCATGACTCTCTTGAGGATAACCTCATCTTCAGGGTCAAGATCCGTAAAAGAAAGGGTTTTTTCAATCAGCTCAGCCGGAAAAGTCCCGTAAAGCTGCCCCACAGCCGCATTCAGAAAGGCAGGCGTAAGTTCGTCAGTCTCTGCAAAAGAGAGCTCAACCTTCCGGTTTTTGCGGAAATCGTCTGCAATCCTGTCATGCACCTTCTGCCCATCACAGGCTGCAACACAGCAATTGCTTCCTGCAGTCTCAATAATTCTTACTTTCACCCTCTCTTCCGTAACCGTTCCCATAAAATCACTCCCGCATTGTGTATCAAAAGGCACAATTAGAAGCATAATTTTGAGCCGGGCACCTGGCGACAAAAACCTTCACCCCTTTTACCAGTTTCCCTTCAAAAAATTTTAATAATCCTTCTTTCCTTCAATACCTTTTAATAATTATTCTAGAACACTTTTTCCTGCTACCCTTCAATAACTTTGTCGGTTTACCTTTCAGTTGACCAAAATAGCCCCTACCACCAATAACTCTTCAATCAGCTTTTTTCTTGAAAAAAAGCCATCCTTTGTCCTCTTTTCCGTACTTTGTCCTTATCAGTACATAATCCCCTTCGAGCTCTTCCCCATGAAGCATTACAACAATTTCTTTCTCGTTACGCTTCAGAAGCTCAAAAGTACCCTTATCCCAGATCTCAACCTTGCCAGCTCCGTACTCTCCTTCAGGGATTTCTCCCTCAAAATCGGCGTATTCGAGCGGATGGTCTTCAGTCTGGATAGCAAGTCTTTTGGTACCGGCATTTTTAGGCGGCTCCTTAGGGACTGCCCAGCTTTTCAAGACCCCATCCATCTCCAGGCGAAAATCATAATGAAGGTTGGTTGCATCATGGCGCTGGACCACAAAAACAGGTTTATCGAAACTTTTTTCAAAACCATTAGCTGGAGGTTCGGAGGTCTTTTCAAAATCTCTCTTCTTCGCATATTCCTCAAGCATGGAAGATCAATAGAAAATATGGTGTTGAGGAGTATAAAGGATTATGCGGTAAACTACTCCTAGCTAAAGCATCGGAGCTTTCTGCCTTATGACCCGTAAAGCTTGAAAAAGAGGCTTATGAAGAAGATCACTGATAATTTGAAAAAGAGGCTTATGAAGAAAATCACTGAAAATCGATGAAGAAAATTCATAAAAAGTTAAAAAAAGAAGGCGCGAACTATTCTTCGTTCATTTTCTGGCAAGCGCATAGTCTACGTAGACTTGCAAAAACTCCTCATCAGTCTGCAGGAGCACGGTCTCAAACATGGCTACATGGATCTTTTCTTCCCTGGCGATGTCAAGGAGAATTGTACGGACGTCCTCATTTTTAGTCAGGTTTGCCATCTGTTCGTAGATATTGATAGCATCCAGTTCTGCAATCATTGCGGCTCTCAGGATTTCCTTATCAATGTCTTTCTGGCTGGTATTTTCTAGGTCTGCGAGTGTTTCCGAAAGCAAGATTTTACCCCCTGTAAGTATGCCCTGTAAAGGTATGGAAAGGCAAACTTAATGTTTCTTTCTATTGGGAACCACTCATTAGAAACAGGTCCTTATTTAGTGTTAAATAATAAGAAGAAAGACGGCAACAATATCGACAAATTAACTTATTTTTACCCAATAACAGAAAAAAAATATTTCGTAATGAATAAAATTTGGAGCAATAAACCCTTTCACTGTTTTTTCAAAATTTTATTTTTACATTCAACAAATATTTATACGCCCGCAAACTTATTTACTTTGAACAAAAGAGAAAATACCCAGCCTTTAGAATCTAATTTTAAGATAAAAATTCATTTTAAGGGAATATTACCTACGCAAATAACTTGAGTAGTTCAGTAATAAATATACAAAGATAGGAACGAACTTATATCTAAATTTCATAAATTAACCCCCTATAATTTTATTAAAGAGGGATTTACTGAAGAATATTAATTACACTGATGATCGTTGAAGATCCGCTTACGATTTGTATATAGTCCGGAGATTTGAATCCAGAAAAATCCCAGCGTACCAGTTACTCTGTACTATCTTGTCAGTTAACCAAAAATTGATCCTACCCGAGGCCGAGAATTCTTGAAGAAAATAAATTCCCTCCTGCTTACATTTACAATCTTATTTTCGTGCTTATTCGGCATCCCGAACTTTGCCGCCGGAAGTGTCGAAAACTTAGATCTGCCCCTGAACAATAAATCCATTTCAGAACCTGCGATTGAAATGGCTCCTCTGAACCCCGAGTTTCTGGAGCCCGGGCGGTCAGATCCGGTTGAACCCATCTCGTCTTCTGATTACGGCCACATTTCAGGTACTGGATATATACCCTCTCCGGTAAACCTCTCAGGGCTCTCAAGGCCTGTGGAAAAGCTTTTGTTTAGAGTATCAGGCCCGGAACTTCCTGCAACATATGACCTGCGTGCGGAAGGAAAGGTCACCTCTGTGAAGAACCAGGGACAGACCGGAAGCTGCTGGGCCTTTTCGAGCATTGCGTCCCTTGAATCTTACATTCTGGGGACAGAAGGAAAAACTCGAGACTTTTCCGAAAATAACATGAAAAACCTTGTTACAAAATATTATTCCGACGGTTTTGACCTTACTTCTGCTAATGGCGGAAATGCATTCATATCTATGGCGTATCTTACCCGATGGAGCGGACCCATAGACGAATCCGCAGATCCTTTTAGTGAAACTTCGATCTACTCCCCTACGGGACTTCAAGTGCAAAAACATATCCAGGAAGTGTTTTTACTGCCCAAAAGAACAGGATCTCTGGACAATCAGGTGATTAAAAAGGCACTTATGGATTACGGGGCCGTATACTCCACAATGTACTGGAACTCACTCGATTACCAGGACAAAAACTACACATATCGATACACAGGCTCAAGTGATGCCAATCACGCAATAACTCTCGTAGGCTGGAACGATTTTTTTGACCGGAACATGTTCAAACAGGTTCCTCCCGGGGACGGGGCTTTTATCGTAAAGAACAGCTGGGGAGAAACCTTTGGGGAAGAAGGATACTTCTATATTTCCTATTATGACACCAGGCTCGGATACAACGAAAACGCAGTGTTTACAGCTGCAGAAAAGGACAACTTTGACTCCATTTACCAGTATGACCCACTCGGATGGATAAACTCACTGGGGTATCCTGAATATTCAACTGCCTGGGGGGGCAATGTATTTTCTTCGGAAGGGGACGAAAAACTGGAGGCTATAGGATTCTATACTAAGGATCTTGATACGGCTTATGAGATATACGTTTATAAAAACCCGACAACTGGCCCCGTTAATCCGGAAAAGAATTTTGTTGTAAAAGAAAACGGTGTATGCCCGATGCCTGGATATCATACCCACCTGCTGAATTCGCCAGTGAGCCTGACTTCCGGGGAGAAATTTTCAGTGGTTATAAAGTTCAGCAATCCTTCCGATCCGTACCTCCTTGCAATTGAGATGCCTCTTGACAGTTACAGCAGTAAAGCACAGGCAAACCCCGGAGAAAGCTATATAAGTCAGGATGGAAACAGCTGGCAAGACCTAATATCAATATCTAAATTTTCAGAAACAAACCTTTGCATAAAAGCTTTCACAACTGTTGATGCGCTCCCAGAAGCCGAATTCTCTTCAAATGTCACCAGCTGGGTTTCTCCTCTCACAGTCCAGTTCACTGACCTCTCGAAAAATGCCTTTTCCTGGGAATGGGACTTTAACGGGGACGGAATTATGGACTCAACAGCCCGTAACCCGGTCTACACCTATACCTCATACGGAAATTATACTGTATCTCTGAATGTCAGCAACAGGAAAGGGCTCGACTCTGAGACAAAGAGCAATTACATAACAATAACTCCGCTCTCAATTCTCTCTGCAAACCCCGGGGGAAATATCACGACCTATGAAGGAGATCAGCAAGAGTTCAGTATCAGCACAAACCATAACAGTACTGTAAACTGGTACCTTAACGGAGTGGTAAAGCATTCTGAATCCGGTGTTAAAAGCAGTTCCTATTCCAACAGTGCTCCCTCGCTCGGAATTTACACTGTTGCCGCCCGCGCTGTAACAGGAAGCGAAACGGTTGTAAGCACCTGGAACTGGACAGTCCGCGACTGGAACCCCTGGGACAATTCGACCTCTCAGGAAGGAACAAACATAAGCACAGGAGAGCTTCAGGAAGCGATACATATCTATAAGAACAGTCTTCCGATCCCTGATACCGGAGCAGAACTCACGGGCGACAGGCTCATGGAACTTATAAGGCTCTGGCGCGAAGGGCCTGCAAATTGAAAAAGCAGTTTAACAACAGCCGGGAAACAGAATCCAGGTTTCCCGTTTATTTTATTAATTTTCTTTCTTAATTTATACTTCTCTCTTATTTTCTTTTTCCAGAGTCTGTTCGACTCCTTCCCCTATTTTAACATTCATAAGAAAATCGTCAACGGTTGCAAGAAGAGAACCAATTTTTTCAGAATGAAACCGCACAGCAACCCTCTCATCGCTGATTTCGCTTTCCATACTTCTCAGGTTGTCCGGGGAAAGGGCTTTCAGAATTCTGGCTGCTGACTTTCTTGACTTCGGGTCAGGGAACTCAATTGTACCTGTGATTTTCATAAATATGCCTCATGCGTTTTTTATGTTAATCCCGTGCTTTCTTTTCTTTTTGCTTTGCTTTGATTTTGCTGCTTAGCTTTCTGCCGTGTCATTTTCCGGCTTAATTTCCTTGCTTTAAATTTCCTTTACTTTGCTTTCCCACCGGCGTTTTTCCTGAGCTGGTCTCCTATGATCCGGTCTGCGATGCTCAGGAACTCCTCCGTACTTCCGAGAGGAATTGAGGCTCCGGATGCGACACTATGCCCGCCTCCACTTCCGCCGACTGCTCCTGCAGCTTCCCTGAGGGCAAAGGCAAGGTCAAGACCTTTTGATACAAGTTCGCGGGTACCCCTGGCAGAAACCTTCTGGATTCCCTCGGACTCGTTTAAACAGATGAACGGGAGTTCGGGGTGGAGGTATCTGACTACGGTTGTGGCAAGACTTCCTGTGGAAAGGGCATCAACCGTGTTGATGTACCAGATATTCTCCCCTTTGCGAATTTTTTCCACATTTTTCCGGATATCCAGGGCAAGGTTCTTTTCATGCTCCTTTGTAAGGGAGAGGGCTTCATTGACAATAGTTGAGTCTTTCAGGCAGAGAGCCAGGGCAAGCCCGTAAACCTTCTGCTTCCCGCAGGTATTCAGAATGGAGATGAAATCATAGACATTGTGCACCAGCTCCCGGTTCAGCAGGAAGATATCTCCTATGACGGCTTCAATTGCCTCGGGGCTTGCCTGTCTGACAAGTTTCAGGGCAATGGCGCTGGCAAGTTTTGATATATCTTCCGCAGACAGGTTTTCAATGTTTCCGGAGAGCCCAAGCTGGTTTAAGAATTCCGCTGCTTTCTCAGGGTAGCCGGTTATATCCAGGAAAGGTTCTGTGCTGTATGCGAGCACCTCCGCAAGGTTTCCATCCCCTACCTTCAGCCCTTTCCTGATGGATACAACTCCTGCTTTCAAGGCTTCTTCCAGAATAAAGGCATTGGCAGTCTGGAAAAGCTGCCTGTCTCCGACTGCACCTGCAATTGCCAGCCCTGCAAGGTCGAGATTTCCTGTCCCAAGTTCCCTGGCTACAAGATAGCAGGTGCCTGAAGCCGAGATATCCGTTGCCCCGTCGATTCCTACCATATGGGCGTTTACCACAGCTTTTGCAGGGGACTGCCCTACTGGCTGGTGATGGTCAAGCACCACTACGTCAGCCGCCACCTTACCTATAAGTTCAGGTTGTCCGCTGCCCATATCGCAGAAAATGACAAGTTCTCCCTGAGAGATGCTACTGTTCACTTCTTCGATCACAGACTCATCCAGTTTTCCTGCTATTGAAAGCTGGAAACGGATGCCTGCCCGCAGCAGGGCCTGGGCCATGATCCCGGCTGAAGTCAGCCCGTCAGCATCATTATGTGAAACTACGCGCACAAAGTTATGCTTCCGGATTTTATCGGCTGCATTTTTTGCAAGGTTAATCAGTTTTTCAAGCTCGCTCAAAACCCATCACTCATAAAATTTAATGTTAAAGTGAGATGGCCGGTACAGAGACCGATATATTTTAGAGATAGATATATTTCAGAGATAAATACTTAGTTGCCAGCTCACGAAAGATGCCAATCTATACTGGCTTGATAATATAAAACACAATTCCCCAAAACTGTACAGGGAATAGATCCTGATCAAAGAATAAAGAATAAAGAATAAAGAATAAAGAATAAAGAATAAAGAATAAAGAATAAGGAAAACAGTAAAAGCAAAAAGAACAGATCTGACAGACAAATGAAAAAACCCTTATATCCGTAACTAAAGCGGGTTTTTTTCCCGGGACCCGGACATACAAAATATCTCCGGGGGTCAACTTAATAAATAAGAAAGTATATAGCTAAAAGAGTAGCAGGACACCCTGCCAGCCTCGTACATCAGTAGTGTAGCGGTCATCACCGGGCGTTGCCAACGCTCGAACTCGGGTTCGAATCCCGACTGGTGTATATTTTAATAATTAATTAAGATATGTCTGCCTTCATGAGTCGTTCCAATCTATTTTTCGTTCCTTTTTTCTCTTTTTGTTATTTTTGTTCTTTTTGCTGATTTTTGGAATTTTCCAGATTAATCGGCTGGTATTACTCAGAATATCCGAAACTGGAATCTTTTGTTTTTCTCTCCTGCTCCTTGCAAAGCTGAAGCCTTCTCGTTTGCCCACAAGAAAAAATAACAGGCAAATTCCTATGGACAATTATTATTCAACATTAAATATAGTACATGTCTTATTATATTATCCTGTGACGATAATATGATTTAACTTAAGCAAATATTTGATACAGTGCGTTCAAAAAAATATTTGACACGTGGCAGAATCATAAATGAAAAATTTATGTTTAATAATGATTTTTAAAAAATTAGATATTCAAAAACCCAGGTATTTTTTAGATAACCACAAAGAGAATATAAAAATATGATTACTCAGCATTAAAAGAGTGATTCAGAAGTAATGAAAAAAATACTGGCAATTGAAGGAGTCATATCATCAGTCTAAAAACATCAGTCTAAAAAGTATGCATCATTCTAAAAAGAATGTATCCTTGTAAAAAGTATATGCTCACAGATTTAAATGTGAAGAAACATAATTTAACAAAAGACTTTTTTATGCTACAGGGGGAAATTTAAAATGAAGTATACCTTTCAGGACTCTACGGAACTTCCTGTTCAGAGGGATTTTATCCAGGATCTGCAGGACTTCATAAGGATTTCAAAAGAAGCAATACCTCTCGAAAAATCAATTATAGGGATAAAGCAGGGGAATAAGGAAGAGAAAGCAATCTCTCAGAGAAGACTCGAGGAGATAGATAAGTTCCAGAAAGACGTCATTGATTATATGGAAGAACGTGTGCAGGGAGTGGAGTCAGAGGAGATTCTTGAAATTAAAGCAAGAACAATTGAGACCTCTTCAACTGTATCCATGTTAAAAAAGAATGAAAGGCTTGAAGACATTGATAGGCTAAACAGGCAGGCACTTATGGAAGTGCAGCAGCTTGAAACCAGGATACTCGCAACCCTCAGCCCTTTTTTTGAAACAAGCATATATGGGACCGAAAATGCCTATTATGCTTCAGCTGAAGACAAAGAACTGAAAGGAAGGCAGGTAAGTTCAGTTAACGGCGTACAGTACGAGTTTGAACTGAACTTTGCGCACGGTGCACTAAAAGTTGAGGACCTTCGGGAACTCACTCTGCCTGTATGGGCAAAGAGTGGAATTCTGTCCAGGGAAGAAAAAGTAAAGAAGATGGATGTATCCGATTTCCATATTACGAATATCGAGTACGAAGGAAACAGCGTCAAAACAGTGCTTCAAGACAAGGATGCAGAGCACGTGTTCACACTCTCTGCAGATGACAGGACTTTACGGATCCTGTATGGGGACCATGATATAACAGGAGACGAAAAACTGGCTCCCCTTATAGACAGGGAAGCTCTCTATATGTTCATGGTAAAGCTCAAAGAGTTCTTCACGAAATCCGTCAAGTCCAGAAGGCTCAGGCAGGTCCTGCTGGACGGCAAAAACGCTGTTGAAGAGAACATTGTGTTTGATTGCCTGAAGCTTATAGCCGGTATATATGGGAAGCTCGTGAGGGAATGCATTGAAAGGGGATACACGAAAGGGGAAGTTACAATTAAAATGGAGGAACCTGGAAGCGTCCGGACCGAAAAATACGTTTCGAAATCTGAAGCTTCAAGCGAACTCTCAGCCATAGGAACCGAGGGTATGGAGCTTGCCCGAATCCTGGGAGTCGCCGAAGCCTGAGAAAAATTAAGCAAGCTAAGGAGACACCCGGCTGGTGCATAAGGAGAGAGAGCTTGCGTTCTGGAGTGTTCCTGTATCTGAGATGTTGCAGGAACTACAGACAGAAACTTTTCCTTTTTGCGGACGAAAAGCCCTTTCTCCGGCACGACCCAACGGATACAGTAATTATCATATCTATGATCCTTGTTATCAGTGTTCCAGGGATCTTGCAGGAAAAAATCATGCTTCTTCGAATGGTTCTTCCTTATATCCGTCCAGATTTTTGTAGTCTTCCATATTTTTAAATTCGTCATAATCTCTTCCGTCAGGGAGAAAAGGCGTGAAAAGGATAACTGAGAAGAGGAGTAGAAATGTCCCGAACATTCTGGACTGCGCCTCAAAAGTAGCATAAAACATGAAAATTCCAATCATGACCCATACAATAAAGCTCAACTGAAAAGCAATCTTTACTCTATATAAATTTTCTGCGCTCTCGCTCAAGAAACTCCCCCTGAAATATCCCATTTAAAATGATTCGGGATTGAATAAATAGCTGTTTATTTGAAAGATTTGGAGCTTTAAGCTCCATAAATTGGAGATGTTTTCAGGTTTAGAAAGGATTATCTTGGACAAGATTTCCCGATTTCAAGATGCAGATACGTAAAAATATCAGTAATAGTAGAAAAATAGTAGAACCCGGAAAAAGAAATGGAAAAGAAAGGAGAAGAAGAAATAAATAAGATTTCTGGTATCGGATTTCGAATATAAGATTTAGAATCTCAGATTCAGAGTATCAGACTCAGAGCATCAGAATCAGAATCTCAAATTCAGAATCTCAAATTCAGAATCTCAAATTCAGAGTACTTTAGGAGCGTCTAAGGCTAATCCCTGTCATTTTAATGGCGGGATACAGCCGTCAACTCTTCCATAATACGCTGTCTGACAACGTTTCTGTACATTTCAACCTATACTCTATTGTCAAGTTTTGTTCTGGAAGCTGTGAATGCTACAGAAGTCGCTTGACTT
>NZ_JJOV01000080.1:0-173596 GCF_000979385.1 Methanosarcina sp. 2.H.A.1B.4 | reverse complement strand
ACAGGCTGTCCTACAATTACTGGTAGTAATAATATAATAATCGTCTGTTGTTAAACTGGAACTTTTCAACTTTATTAAATTTGCATTCTATTCATTATTCCTTTTTTCAACAGGAAAAGTTCCATTTATTTCTATTTACACATCCAATTAGCTCGTTTTTAATTGAATAAATCCATATTTTCCTTAAATTAGCTGCAGTACATACTAAATTAAACTCATTCCTGACTGATTTCAATCCTCTGGTTAAAAACTCTCTAAACCCCAGATTCTCTTTATAATTTCCGATTGCAGGTTCCACCACCTGCTTTCGTTGTCCGAATATTTTTTTTGCTTCTTCTGTTTTCATTTTCTCTGCTAATTCTTTTCTCTCTTTTGAAAAATTAGCTCTTTTTAAACGTCTAATTCCATCCTTTCTTTTTGTACAATTTTTGCTATATTCACATTTTTTACATTCAGTTCCCTTGTAAATTCGGTATTTTCTCTTCCCTTTTTCCTCATAATTCTCACATAAAAACTTCAATATTTGATTTTCAGGGCAAATAAATTCATCATTTTCTTCATCATACTCAAAATTACCAATATTGAACCTGATATCTCCAACGTTTTCTGTTGCTGTTTTAGTTACTTCTTTTTTTTCGGGGATGTATGGGTCCAATTTCTTATCATTCAAATAATGTATGTTTTCTCCACTACAATATCCACTGTCTGCACATATTTTTGTGCCTTCTGTCAACAAACCACAATTTTCTTCCACAAGTTCAATCTGTGGTTTCAATTGATGCATATCACTTCTGTCTTGGCAGACATCATTTGCAACAATAATCCCCAGTTTATGATCCACTGTTATTTGAGTATTATATGCCAGTTCAAACGTTCCCTTTTTGTTTTTCATAAACCTAGATTCTTGATCAGTCAAGCTCACTTTCTCAATGCTGTCTTTTTCAAATTCATTAAGTGATTCCTTAACTGTGTTTTCGATCTCTTTTTTTCTATTATCAAATTTATCCTTACTTACTTGCTTTATATACTTCGCAACCACAGTTTTTACTTTATATTTTCCACTTTTATTCAACTGATCGTAACCACGGCAGCTTCCAAAATTTTTATCCTCAACGTTGTCTATTTCAATGCCTTTTTTTAATTCATTGTTGACATATTCTCCAATTACTTCCAAAACATCTATTATAACCGTACTGTTTTTTGACGCAGAAGCTTTTACTATGGATCCATCAGTGCTTAATTGCTCAAGGCCTATTACTCCCAGATCTTTAGCCGCCTTAACCGTGTTTATAAACACTTCCGTGATCAATTTTTCATTGTTTTTTCTGAAGTCACTGATTGTTCTAAAATCAGGTTGCAGGTTTTCAGCCAAATACATGTAAACTATATTTTCTCGAACATTGCGAGCTATCGCTCGCGATGATCGAACTCTATCAAGCATAGATTGAATCAAAATCTTACACAATATACAAGGATGATAAGAAGGGTGTCCAGGGCCTTCACACTTGATTTCAAATTCACTAAAATCCATCATATCTACAAAAGCCTCAACCAAATAACAAATATGATCTGAAGGAATAAGATCTCGAATGTCTGGAGGTAAAGTCCAAACTTGATTTTTTGAAGATTCAATGAAAACCATAAATCAAATGTCCATAACAAAATTATAAAATCATTTGTATATATTCAAACAGGAAACTCTTATTATCCGCGGTAATTGTCGGACAGCCTCTAAAGTAACGGGAATCCTGCTTAAGGCTCTTGAAAATTGTGCCAGTCAGTACTATTCGATAGTTATACCTCCCTGACCACCCTGAATCCCAGACTGTTAAGCCTCCGATCCTGTGCCGCAAAAAGCCTTTCAGCCGACCTGCAGCCTCCGGCATTTCCGTTCCAGCCTCCCCCTCTCCTTATCCGTACAGGAACCGATATACCTGGAAAGGGACTCTCCCATGCCCTGCCGTCTGAAGGTGCTCCTTTGTAGCTGATGTGGTACTCGTCCTGTACCCACTCCCCTACATTTCCATAGATATCATAAAGGCCCCAGGGATTGGGCTTTTTCAAACCTACAGGGTGAGTTTCAAGTCCGGAGTTCTCAAGAAACCAGGCATATTCTGTGAGTTTGGATTCACAGTCACCGAAAAAGTGGCTGCTTGTGGTTCCTGCCCTTGCTGCATATTCCCACTCGGCTTCTGTGGGGAGGCGGTAGACTGAGCTTTTTTCGCCAGTATTTTCAACGGCATTAAGTTTTCGTATAAAAACCTGTGCTTCTTCCCAGGAAACCATTTCAACCGGGTGCTTTTCACCCTTGAAATATGAAGGAGAATTTCCCATAACTTTACTCCACTGTTCCTGCGTAACCGGATACCTGCCCAGATAAAAGGGTTTTTTTAGAGATACCCTGTGTACAGGGCTTTCCCAGAGCTTTCTGCGTTTCTCACGGGAAGGAGAGCCCATATCAAATTCTCCTGCGGGGACAGGGACAAACTCCATTCCGATTGAGTTTCTAATCAGGTTGCTTACAGTGATTGGACTGTTAATAGAGCCTGCATCCGAACCTTCAACTGAACTGTTAGTTAGAGTGCTATCTGAGTTTTCAGTTATATTTTCAGTTAAGTTCTCAAACGTGGGTGCAGATTCTTTTGAGCATGTACATTTTCTACAAAAGTATATGTTTGGATCCAGTGGTTTCACAGCTCCAGTGAGAATAAATATTCTTCAGGTTGCTATTTTTTTCTTCTGTTTTTTATTTCTTCCTGTTTGACATTTTATTCCGATTTTATTTTGCTTTTCTTCCGTTCTTCTTATCCTTACTTGATTTCATTTTTCGTTCAAATGTCGCAATTATTGGTTAACTTTTGCATATTCTTTGGCCAGTTTTTAAGAGATATCTATACTAGCCAATAATTAATTGTGGAGTCCTGAAATTTGAATAGACACAAATACATGGAGGATATTTATGCTCAAAAATAAACACGGTTTGGGCTCAAAAATAAATCTTTTTAGGGCTCAAAAACAAAAACGTTTTTAGGGAATATATAGAAATAACGGGCAAACTGAAGGCGAACAGATGAAACAGTCACTTATTAATCTTATCCTCTTTTCTGACAGGAGAAAAGATCTTTTACTTCTCCTGAGGGAAGAGCCAAAAGATATCGATACAATCAAAGAGTTGCTCAACGTAGATGCCGGCTCGATCCAGCCGCATATTAAAAAAATGAAAGATGCTCACCTGATAACCGAGGTAAAGAAAGTCTACAGTTTGTCCGAAATAGGAAAAATAATAGTCGAAAATCTGGAGCCTTTCCTGAATTCGATTGAGGTTTTTGAAGTCAATGACAAATACTGGAAGACCCGTGATTTAACCCAGATTCCCGATTTCCTTCTGGAGAGGATTGACGAACTTGAGGGCTGCGAACTGCTTGAGCCTGATGCGGAACATCTGTTTGAGACCCCGAAAGCTCTCCTGGAAAAACTCCTGAGTTCAAAAGAGATCTTTACCTTTGTATCCTACTTTCATCCGGACGCCCCTTCCATTTATGCAGGCATTGCGGAAAATGGCATGAAGCAGGTTCTCTGCATGACAGAAACTGTTATAGAGCGCTTGTTTTCCAGTTATCCGGAAGAAGCTGACAGGCTGTCCAGAAATAAGAATTCAAAAATGTTTGTCTGCCGAAAACCCGCACCTGTCCCCTCAATTGTTGTAACTGACAGGTTTCTTGCACTTAAACTTTTTGAAAATGATGGCAAATTGAGGGACCAGATACTTGTAGCCACAGAGGAAAAAGCTTTAGGCTGGGGAAAGGAGCTTTTCTGGCACTGCATGCAGATGGCTGAACCACTGGAAGAAAAGCCAGGCTTTTGAACTTCTTTAAAATTTCAGTTAAACCAGCTTTTAAACCAGCTTTTAAACCAGCTTTTAAACCAACTTTTTTTACTCATATACCTGATACCAGAAGATATATTCCAGCTGAAATCCCTGCCCCCACAAAGGTTGCAACAAAGTTTACCCCGCTGTTTGAGAGCATACCCCTTTTCTGAAGAGTAGCCCCGAGCAGGCTGTCCACATTTGTTCCGATAAAGCCTCCTGCAGTTGTAATAAGGACTGAAAGCAGAAGGTCGTCAGATATCCCGAGAGCATAGCCGAGCACGCCTATGACTGCAGAACCGAAAATTGCGGCAAGTTCACCCAGCGAGGAAACAGCTCCATCAGCTCCGGGTTCCGAAAGCTTGAGAGTTGTGATCATTCTGGGTCTTCCTTTTGCCGTGGTCCCGATCTCACTTGCCAGAGTATCGCCTGTAGCGGTTGCAACAGTGCCCATATAGGCATAAATAATCGGAAGGCTCTGTTCCTGAAATACACCATATGCTACTGCCAGGACAAGGGCTGCGGTACTGTTCGAGAATACGTTTTCATAGCTCCGGATTCCGTCTTTTGCCTGAGCAATCCCGATTGATTCCTTGTATGCGTACTTGTATCTGGTAAACCCGCCTCCCAGAATGAAAAAAGTAAGCAGAAGCAAAAACCACGGAAGTCCGCTGAAAACAATTATCAGGACTCCAAGAAGGGCAGCACTGAGGAGGGCAGAAACGTCGGCAATTTTCGCCCGGTATGCCAGTGCACCGAGGAAAAGGGAGAAGGCAAGGGCTACAAGCATTTTCTCAGGAGGAACCCAGTACCTGAACTCCTCAAATATCCACATCGTCATCCCTGCTCCCAGAGTCACAGGGATATTACTGTCTATCTTTGAAGGAATGGACTCAAAAAGAGAACCCGTAACTGCTCCAATAACAGCTATGAAAAAAACAAAGTTATACGAGATCGGAAGTCCCTGCCAGTAGACAATCCAGCTTGCTGCAAGAAACGCCGCAGTAATCCTGAGCGCAAGAAAAATCGAGCTCCATAGCAATGAAAAACCTCTCTTCTTCATCCTGCTCTTTCTGGAATCTAAATCAGCCGTAAAGCCTCTTTCCGAAAAAAAAGAGCTGTGGTTTCCTACTGCTGCAACTGCAAAGGCGGCAAGCACTATATAAAATGGGAATGTGTACGGAAGGTCTTTAGAAACTGCAGAAACAAGCAGCATCAGTGTAAGGGAAAAAGAAAGGCTGACCGCATCTCTGCTGCAGGAAAGAAACTTTCCAGAAAACCTCAGTCCCAGAAAAAGGATAAGAGAAAGAAGGAGGAGGAGATCTACCCCTGCAAAAGGAGCTATCAGAATAAGCAGGAGATATAAGATGTGCATCACAGGAATTCCGTGATAGGAACTCCCATTTTCGAGGAGGGGGGTAGCTCTGTTCATTCTAAGACATCTTTTGTTTTTTATTCTTCCTGAGAAGCTACATAAAATAGGTTTTTCTTTATAAAAAGATAGTTGTTTTTCCTTCAAACAATTGTTTAAAATGAAATAAGATTTAAAAATATTTATGTATCTTATTACTTACGCTCGGAAAGGTTTTCATGCCAGCTCTGGAGGGTATTCAAAGAGCAAAGTAACTTTTTTGTAAGAAACTTTACTCCACAGACACCTGCTACTAATTTTATATCTCAGAAAGACAGACACCTGCGATCCGGGAGACAGTCTTTTTTGAGAATTTGTTTGAGTGGTTTTCGGTCTTCTTTTGCTATAAGAATCATTTTATTTAAGGATAAGTGTAATTAGCAAAACAGACAGATAATTATTGCAGTTAACAAATCCAGTTAACAAATCCAGTAACTGGTTGAGATCTAATTTTATGCTTGCTGTGAGGGGAAAATAATGAAAAATTATGACCTGATTGTAATAGGCACGGGTTCCGGAATGAATTATGTGAACTCCATTATTGATTCGAATCCGGAGCTAAAAATAGCTGTTATAGATAAGGACGAACCCGGGGGGATCTGCCTGACCAGAGGGTGTATCCCTTCAAAGCTTCTGCTCTACCCTGCAGAGCTTGTCAGGGAACTTGAGACAGCTCCGCTTTTCGGCATTAAGCTCGAGATAAAAGATATTGACTTCCGCATGATCATGGAAAGGATGCGCAGAAGGGTAGGTGAAGACATCGATATGATAAGGGAAGGGCTAACTGAGAGTACTTACCTTGACTATTATCCCGAAGCTGCCGAATTTATATCCCCGTATACCCTCAGGGTTGGAGAAGAAACCCTTCACTCTGAGATGATCTTCCTGTGTACGGGCTCAAGGCCTGCAATCCCGCCTGTTAAAGGGCTTGAAGAAACCGGCTACCTTACAAGCGACACTGTACTTGGACTCAATGAATGCCCGAAAAGTCTTGCCATTCTCGGAGGAAGTTACATAGGAGCCGAGTACGGGCACTTTTTTTCAGCGATGGGAGCTGAAGTCACGGTTATAGGACGAAATTCGCATTTTCTTCCCCAGGAAGAACCCGAAATCTCCGAACTTGCCAGGATAAAGATGTCGGAATATATGCGGATCCTTACAAACCACGAAGCCATAGAGGTCAGAAAAGAAAGTAACGGGCAGAAAACCGTTGTTGCAAAGGAAAGAAACTCGGGAGAGGAGACAAAAGTTACTGTAGACGAAATCCTGGTGGCAACAGGCAGAGTCCCGAATACTGATATCCTCCAACCCGAAAGGGCAGGAATCAAGACCGATTCCCAGGGCTGGATTTTAGTTGACGAGTATCTTGAAACCTCCCAGCCAAATATCTGGGCTTTCGGGGACGCAAACGGAAAATATCTGCTCAAGCATGTAGGAAACTATGAGTCCGGAATAGTTTACCTCAATGCAATCATGAAAGAAAAAGTAAAGGCAGATTACCATGCCGTACCGCACGCAGTTTTCTCCTACCCTGAAATTGCAGGCGTAGGGATGTCAGAACAGGAAGCTATTAAGGAGTACGGGGAAGACAGGGTCGTGATAGGCTTTAAACTCTTTGAAGATACGGCAAAGGGAGCTGCTATGGAAGCCAGGGATTATTTCGTAAAAGTAATTCTGGACGGGCAGGAAGAAAAAATTCTGGGCGCCCATATTATAGGCCCCCATGCTTCGGTCCTGATCCACCAGGTAATTCCTCTCATGTACACGGCATCAAGAAGTGCAGAGCCAATTATCCGCAGCATGGACATCCACCCGTCCCTCAGTGAGGTTGTCACAAGAGCCTTTTATTCCCGGCTGTCTCCTGGACACTACCACCATATTATGAAACATCTCGGGCTTGAGGACTGAAAAGCTCAGTTTAAAGGTTGAAAAAACCGCTGAAAAGACGAATTAAATACTGAAAGCTTTGCTCAAACGAACTAAATTACGATTTCTTTGACCCATACAACCTTATTCGCCGTACTGGGTCGTCACTGTCACGCTCGACGCAGGAGAGCGGCTTTCAGACAAAAAAGAAGTGAAAATAAGAACCAGAAAGTGAAAACTCCTGAGAACACTGTAAGAAACTAACAGGTATAAATGACCGGGGAAGCCTATAAGAGATCAACAAAAAAATCAAAAAATCAGCATGGGAAAGCAACAACAAAACCTGTAAGTATACCAAAGAAAGATAAATCAAATTTTATCTGAAAAATGCTCTTTTTATCTCTTTTTATCTCTTTTTATCTCTTTTTTCTTTCCTCTTTCTTCTTTTTTTGCAGGGCCTCCAGACAGGCTGGTGGAGGCATTCTATAAAGATTGGACTAAAAAACGGTTTCCAGGATCGAGATAATTTCTTTTCTTCTCCAGGTGGCAGGTCGGTTACAGTCTTACGCGGCTATTTTTTAAGCAGGTCAAAAACCCACCTGCTGACGCCTGGGGCAACGTTTCCGCAGCGCCTGTAATATTCAACCTCGAACCCCATTTTTCCGTACTCTTCAATTAATCCAGGGATCTGAGAATCCTTTTTGAATGTGTAAAAATGGATGTTCCCTCCTTTTCTTACAAGTCCTGAAACCTCACAAAGAAAATGATCCCTGCCGTAAGGAGTTGGCACAATTGCTCTGTCAAACCCATTTTCCGAAACCTGGAATCCTTTAATTTTCCCGGATTCTGAGTCGGCAATTACAGAAGGAAAAACTGCACTTTCGGTTTCAACTGTATTTTCGGTTTCGGTCTCAACTTCATTTCCGGGCTTGATATCAGGGTTTAAAGAGCCGGGATGGTGAAGAATAGATTCAGCATCTCCCTGGATTACGGTCACCTGCCTTTCAAGTCGGTTCAACCGGACATTTTCTTTCAGGCAGGCACAGGCGTCAGGATTTATTTCGATTGCAAAGACAACTGCCCCTTTTCTTGCAGAAGGGAGCACAAAGGGGCCCACACCTGCAAAAGGGATTAGAACAGATTCTCCAGGAAGAACTTTTGAGGCCACACGTGCCCTTTCCCAGAAAAGCCTGGGATTGAAAAAAACCTTTCTTACATCCATTCTGTATGTGCAGCCGTTTTCCCTGTGAAGGGTTTCTGCAGATTCTCCGGAGATAAGTTCAAATTGGGCTACCCTGTGTTCCCCTTCAAGCTTGCTGATCTTGTTGAGTACAGCCCGGGTATTGCCTCTCATCGAAAGAATCTTTGAGACAATAGAGTTCCTGTAAGCCTCAAGTTCCTTTGGGATAGAAATTACTGCAATATCCCCTACATAATCAAAGCGCTTTGGGACTAAGGGAAGAAGGGGTTCTTCAACTATTCCTCTCATCGCATCTCGCAGGGTCACTCTATCTCGAAAACTCATCTCAGGACACCTCTGTCTGGTAAAATTGCAGACCTTTCATCATTTCAGGTTCTTTATCAGGACACTTAATAGGAAACTTGATTATTCAGGCACTTATTCAGGCACTTATTCAGGCACTTATACAGGCACTTATTCAGGCACTTATTCAGGCACTTATTCAGGCACTTATACAGGCATTTCATCTTTGTAGATAATTTCATCTTTGTAGATATTTATTATTTGACTTTCACTCTCTGCTTTTTCAGTACGCTTCAGTTTCGATTTTCTCTGTTGAGCCAGTACAAATCATACAGAGTAACAGAAGGATTGAAATTGCGAAAGCTACAAAAAGAAACAAAGCCTGAGAAAAGAAAAAAGCGAAACAGAGATTAAAGCTGATCCTGAACACACGCAGGAAAATTTGATATGAAAATATTTATAGAAACTCCCAAATACAGTTTTTCGAAATACCGAAAAACAGAAAAAGGCTATGAAAGAGCTTTCATTTCTCCCCTGCCTACTATCTTTAATTATGGTTTCGTAGAGGGTACAACGAGTCCGGACGGCATGGAAGAAGATGTGGTTGTGCTCGGTCCCCGCCTGCCCAGAGGAAGCACCCTTGAAAGGGAGAGCTTTGATGGGATTGTAAGGTTCCTTGACAATTCTATCCGGGATGATAAGAGATTGGTATATATCAGTGGCTTTTGCTCTCCTGTCCTGCTTTCTTATTATTTCAGGCTTTATGCCCTTTTCAAAGTTTTTCTCTATGCTTTTCATGAAGGAAAAATCACAAAATGCCGGTTTGAAGGAATCGAACTCGAGAGATTAAACTGAGACTCCAACTCCTTTTTTTATATCAGGTTCCTCTTCAAGAAAAACTATCCGTGCAGTCGGAGCATTTGCTTTTACGGACTGGATTCCTCTCACGCAACTTTCCTTGCTTTTGTAGCCCTGGCTTACAGCGATAATCTGCCCGTTTCTTGCTCTCAATCTGAAACGGTATTCTCCGGATTCATCCGGATAAACTTCAAATTTAGCCATTCTATTCCCCTCAGTTGATCCTCCTCTAAATCCGGAGGTTCAAGCTTTAAACGATCTGTCGTCAGTCACAAAATGCTCTTTTGGAACGTGTTTTAGATTTAGAATATCTCAAATATAGTTCCATCAATAAGCACTGAAACTTAAGATTCAACGATTAAGGATATTTCCGGAGTGGGTTTGAGAACCCTTTAAGAGATTTGATTCAATTAACTGATTAATAATCTATCTAAATGTATAGGAAACTAAAATTAGAACTATAATTGAAGTTTCATCAAATTTACTTATCTGTTAGCAGAGAGAAGTTAGCAGAGAGAAGTTAGCAGAGAGAAGTTAGCAGAGAGAAGTTAGCAGAAAGAAAACTTTTAATGAAGAATAAAATTATTTGAAGAATTCTTTAACAACTGATTTCCTGAAAGGACAACTTTTAGAAAACTACTAATAATTTAAAGAAGCTTATAAAAAAGGTGCTTTAATATGCCTTTTCATGTGATGCTAATCCCTACCCTGGGTTGTCCTGCGAATTGTAGTTATTGCTGGAGTTCCGAGGAAAAATCCCCGATAATGAGTATCGAAACCATTAAAGAAGTGGTTGAATGGCTTAAGGGCTTCAGGGGGGATTCGGTTACTTTTACCTTCCATGGTGGAGAGCCTCTCCTGGCAGGAGCGGACTTTTACCGGGAAGCCTTACCCTTGCTGGCTGAAGGCTTGAGTTCCAGGAGAATTGCTTTTGCCATACAGACAAACCTCTGGAAGCTTACCCCGGAAATAGCCGAAATTCTTGCCAAATACAATATTCCAATCGGTTCCAGTCTGGATGGTCCCCAGGAGCTTAACGACCTGCAGAGGGGAAAAGGGTACTATGAAAAGACCATTAGAGGCTATGAGATTGCCCGAGCTCACGGGCTGCTGGTGAGATTCATCACTACTTTTACCTCCCATTCCATAAAGTTCAGGGAGGATATTTTCAATTTTTACCTGGAAAAAGGTTTAACACTTAAACTGCACGCCTGCCTGCCATCTTTGAAGGATGACAACCCCGAGAAATGGGCACTTGATCCTGAAGAGTATGGGGAACTCTTAATTTACCTTCTGGACAAATATCTGGAAAACGTGGGCAGGATTGAGGTCATGAACATTGACCACCTGTGCAAGTGTGTGTTCACAGGCAGAGGCACTGTCTGCACCTTCGTGGACTGCATGGGAGATACCTTTGCAGTGGGCCCTGACGGAGCGATCTACCCTTGCTACCGCTTCGTAGGCATGCCCGAGTATGTCATGGGAAATGTTTATGACCATCCGACAATGGCAGACCTCGCCCAGTCCGATGCCTGGAAGCTCATGCACCAATATAAGGAGTACGTGGACACGGAATGCGGCAAATGCGCCCATATCAAGTACTGCAGAGGCGGATGCCCTTACAATGCTATAGTACCCACGGATGGGGAAATAAAAGGTGTCGACCCGCACTGCGTTGCCTATAAGATGATATTCGATGAAATAACCAAACGGGTCAACGAGGAAATGTTCGGGTCTGCTGGCGGCATGGATATGTTTATGCCCCAGACAATGAAACCTTCAAAGCCGGGCATAATGTCTCTCATGCTTAAGAAGATCTGATTAAGAGGGCCAGACGAGTTGAGTTTGACCAAACTCACTCTTAATTTCACTTTTTTGTAACCCGGGTCAAAAGAGCTTTTTTGTTTAAGTCACCCGAAACTTCAGGGCTATTGTCTGCATTTATACCTCATTTTCACGGGCGTGTTTTCACGAATGACAGTCCCAGTACTCCAAAATAAAACAATTCAACTGGAAGTTTCAGCCGGAATTTCAGCCTCATGGACTAAATCTCATTTTGTCAGTTCCCCTTTTGTATACCCTTATTTTCTTAATGTATCTCTGTTGTTTATTGAAATAGTTTATATATACCCACTTTCTAAACTAAATATATGGAAGAAGGTAAGATAAAGAACACGATAACAAGGAGTTTCGAACTGCAGGACTACAGGATAGAAGGAGCAGAACTCTCTGGTTTCTGGGCAGATCTGCTCAGCAAAGAAGAACTGACGGTTGAAGTAAATTACAGGCCTGAAAACAAAAAAACCTTCAGCCCCGGAGAAACAGAAACTCTTATTCATGAAATCTGCAGAAAATGCGATAGTTTTGAGGCTCAGCTTCCCGAAAATACAAAATGTGAGGTCACATTCAAAGACTTCGGAGAAAAAGTTTACAAAACTGACCAGTTGGATTTTGAACCGGCATCCAGGGAAATGGACGAAGTTAAGGTTGCTTACCGCTTCTATGTAGCTTATTATGTTTAGTCAGTTTGACAAATAATCAAGTTTGATTTTAATTTAATCCGGATTATATGACGAATATTTGCCTGAGTTCGAAAAATAGGCTCTATCAACCGGTGAAAATATTGCCCGGTGAAAATATTGCCCGGTGAAAATATTGCCCGGTGAAAATAATATTACCCGGAAAAAAACAATCAAAAACAGGGAAGGGAGCATAAAAAATGTCTCAACCAGGGAAAAACCCCGGTATTGCTGCAGTACTGTCATTCTTCATCCCGGGCCTCGGGCAGATTTATAACGGGCAGATCATGAAAGGGATTATCTTTTTCATTCTTGCCTCTATTGGGATTGTCTTTATCATTCTTGCATTTCTTTTCGGCTTCCGAGCAATAGTTTTAATCGGTTACATCCTCTATCCGCTGTTCTGGATCTACAACCTGTATGATGCCTACAATACTGCCAGGAAAATTAATGAAAGGTATGGAGGATATTATTAAAATAAGCTTTCAGGAAGAAGATTTTCTTCCTTTTTTCAGAAACTGACAGATAGAACTCTCACCAACTTATTAATGTTGATCTGGAATGAACATCGAATCCACACTGAACATGATACTCATTTTTTTACTTGCTTCAATTATAGTACTTATAGCCATGTTTGCCTATGCAAAATATAGTGCAAAAAAGTCACAAGAGATGGAATTGGGAGTTGAAGCCGAAAGAGAGCTCATGAAAGCAGAAAAGGAAAGGGAAGAAATCAGAAAGACAGAGGAAACAGGATATTCGGAAAGAGACGAAAGAGAAGAGCACGAAGACGATGAATCTGACGATGACGGGGAATGAAGATCAGGCTCTGATGAAATATCAATGCCGATGAATATATCAATGAATATATTAATGTAAGGTAATAGGAAGAAAAGAACTGTATAAAATGAAAAACTGATGTAAAAAAGTTTTACTTTCTAAATCGATTCTCACCTTCACACCGTTTTTATCTCTTTTTCCAGTCTCTTTATGATTTCTCTGAGCTGGATTGCGCGCTCGAAGTCCAGCCTGTCAGCAGCTTCTCTCATCTCCGTATCCAGTTCGATGATTACGTTGGGGATATCGGTCTTCGGGATATGTTTTGTGTCGGTAATATCCACTACTTTTTCTCGTATGGGTTTTCGGATGGTTGTCGGGACTATGCCGTGTTCTTCGTTGTAGGCGATCTGCATTGCGCGACGGCGTTCGGTTTCGCTCACTGCTTTTTTGATGGAATCGGTCATCCTGTCGGCGTAGAGGACAACCTTTGAACTGGAGTTCCGGGCTGCGCGGCCTATGATCTGGATTAGGCTCTTTGAGTCTCGGAGGAAGCCTTCCTTATCTGCGTCCAGGATACCGATGAAGCCCACTTCCGGGATGTCAAGCCCCTCCCTGAGCAGGTTGATCCCGACAAGGACATCAAATTTGCCAAGGCGCAGTTCACGGATGATTTCTGTCCTTTCGATGGTCTTGATATCGGAGTGCAGGTAGCGGGCCTTGATCTCGTTTCTGGCAAGGAATTCGGTCAGTTCTTCTGCGAGCTTTTTGGTAAGGGTGGTCACGAGGGCGCGGTCTCCCCTATCCACTATTTTCCGGATCTCCTGCATGACATCCCTGACCTGTCCCTCGAGGGGGCGTATCTCAACCTCAGGGTCAACGAGGCCGGTCGGGCGGATAATCTGTTCCACGATCCGGGCGGACTGCTCCCGCTCGTAGTCTGCAGGGGTTGCCGAGACGAAGACCACGTTTTTCATGTATTTTTCAAATTCGTCAAACTTCAGGGGCCTGTTGTCAAATGCACTGGGTAGCCTGAAACCGTAATCAATAAGGCTCTTTTTCCGCGAGCGGTCTCCGTTATACATCCCATGCAGCTGGGGAATGGTCTGGTGGCTCTCGTCAATGACCAGGAGGAAATCTTCAGGGAAATAGTCAATCAGGCAGAAAGGCTGTTCTCCGGGCTGCCTGTGGTCAAAGTGCCTTGAGTAGTTCTCAATGCCCTTACAGCTGCCGGTTTCTTCAATCATTTCCATGTCATAGAGCGTGCGCTGCTTCAGCCGGTGGGACTCGAGCAGCCCGAGGTCAGGCAGGCGCTCCTCAAGCTCTTCAAGGATGGACTGGATTGCGCTTTTCTGCTCCTCTTCAGGGATAACATAATGCCTGGCAGGGTAGACGAAAAAGTAGTCCATCTCTTCTTTTCGCTGTCCTGTCTGCTTGTCCAGTTCGGAAATACGGTCTACCTCGTCCCCGAAGAGCTCGACCCGGATGATGTCATCGAAGTAGCCGGGAATGATATCAATAGTGTCCCCTTTTACTCGAAAACGCCCGGGCATGAGTTCCAGATCGTTTCTTTCAAACTGGATATCGATAAGTTTCTCAAGGATTTCCTTTCTCTGGACCTTATCTCCAACCTTCAGTTCAAACCCCATCTTCTGGAAGTTCTCAGGGTTGCCAAGCCCGTAGATGCAGGACACGGAAGCCACCACAATTACGTCCTGGCGTGACATCAGGGAGGCTGTAGCTGCAAGGCGCATCTGTTCAATCTTCGGGTTTATCTGCGCGTCTTTCTCAATGTACTGGTCTTTGGCAGGAAGATAGGATTCAGGCTGGTAATAGTCATAATATGAAACAAAGTACTCAACTCGGTTTTCAGGGAAGAACTCCCTGAACTCATTATATAGCTGGGCAGCCAGGGTCTTGTTATGGGCAATGACAAGAGTCGGTTTTCTGATCTGGTTTATGACATTCGCGACCGTATAGGTCTTTCCTGACCCTGTGACCCCTAGAAGAGTCTGGCATCTTTCTTTCTTCTCCAGCCCCTCTACAAGCTGCCTGATAGCTTCTGGCTGAGAGCCCCTGGGCTCAAAATCGGAAACCAGTTTAAACTGAGGGCTGTCCCAGTACCGTGCATCGTGTATTGTTTCGAACTTTTTTCCGGATAATGGCTCGGGTGTCTGGCTGGAAACTTTCATGGGATCAAGACCTTCTCTATAGTTATACAAGACCAATGACTTTTATTTACGGGATCAATGATTTTTGCCTGAGCAGGCGGTTGTAGTTGATTGCAAACCTGTGGGCCTCGTCCCGGAGTTCCTGGACAAAGAGAGAGGCTTTTTCATCTTTTTTTATGGGGAGAGGGGACTTAAGCCCTGGCACATAAATTTCCTCTTCCCGCTTGGCAATGGAAATAATCGGAACCCTGAGCTTCAGTTTCCTGAGTTCCTGGAAAGCTGAAGAGAGCTGCCCTTTGCCCCCATCTATGATAATTAAATCAGGCATGTCGTGTTTTTCTTCAAGCAGGCGGGAATAGCGCCTCCGCACAACCTCGGCAATGGAAGCAAAATCATCAATCCCTTCCACACTTTCTATTTTGAAGCGCCGGTAATTGTGTTTATCAGGCCTGCCCCCCCTGAACTGCACCATTGAACCGACCGTAGCCGTACCCGAGAGGTGGGAGATGTCGAAGCACTCGATAACGTTCGGGAGTTTGGGGAGAGAGAGTTTGCTCTGCAGGGCTTCGATTTTTTTTCTGTCCCCGAAAAATCCGATTTCAACATTTTTCAGGACCAGATCGAGAAGTTCTTTTTTCTCTCCCTGCTTCGGAACTGTTACTTTCACTTTCTTTCCCTTCACATGCGCCAGGAATTCTATAAGGGACTCTTCAAGAGGCTCGGGAACGATCAGTTCCTCAGGCGGGTCATTCTCGGAATAGTACTGCACCAGAAATTCTTCCAGAAACTCCTGTCCGAAGGCAAAGACATAGTCCTGCTTGTCTTCCAGAGTCCCTTTGTAAACCTTGAAGAGCATGAGGTAGACGGTATCATCCCTGACAATGTAGTTCAGAATGTCCTCGTCATGCTTCTTCTGCCTCTCCACATTTTGCTTTTCCTGAAGGCTTTCAAGGGCTGCAATCTCATCTCGGAGTTCCAGGGCCTGTTCAAACTGCTGCCTGGAAGCCAGCTCTTTCATTTCTATTCCCATGGACTCGATAAGTTCCCTGATATTGCCTTTCAGGACAGAAGTGGCCCTTTTTACCTTCTCTCCGTACTCCTCCATGGAAATACTGCCTATGCATGGTCCGCTGCATACTCCGATGTGATAGCGAAGGCAGGCATGTACAGGCATTTTTTTACAGGTCCTGAGCTGGAAGGTTTTTCTTACGACCTCGAAGATGTAGTCCCTTTCCTTTGCAGAAACGAAAGGCCCGAAAAACTCTCCTTCTCCGGTATTTTTCCGGGAAATCACGATCCGGGGAAATTTTTCTCCGGTAAGATGGATGCAGGCATATCGCTTTGAGTCCTTGAGGAGAATATTGTACCTGGGCCAGTGCTTCTTGATCAGGGTATTCTCAAGGAGCAGTGCTTCCACTTCGGTATTTGTAACTATGACGTCAAGGCCCCTGGCAGCCTGCACAAGGCTCGCTGTTTTAGGGTCGTGGTCCTTTTTCTGGAAATAGCTGGTCACCCTTTTTTTAAGGTCCTTTGCCTTCCCCACGTAGAGCACAACCCCGTCCTCGTCCATGTAAAGGTAGCAGCCGGGCAGGTGCGGAAGAGCATCCAGGTCAATCATTTTTGAGCCTCATTGCGTTCAAATTTGGTTTACTCAAATCCGGTTTTCAGGTTTTAATTTTTCAGGATTTAATTTTTCAGGAATCCTTTATCAGGAATCCTTTAAAGCGCCTGTCCTTCAAACGCTTTGTCTGCTCCGTCTTCGAATTCGTCAGGCTATTCTTCAAATTCTTCCTCAGATTCTTCTTCAGAGTCCCCTTCAGATTCCTCGTAATCGGCCTCAAAATCTTCCCCGTCCTCGAAAACTGCCTCGACAGGCTGTGCTCCCGACTCCAGGTATGAGTTCCTCGCTCCCGAAAGCCTGGGAGCAAGGAAGTGCCCGGTATAGCTTTCCGGAACCAGGGCAATTTCTTCCGGCGTGCCTGTGGCAACAATCTCCCCGCCTGCATTTCCGCCTTCGGGGCCAAGGTCGATTATATGGTCCGCGGATTTGATGACGTCCAGGTTGTGTTCGATAACAACCACAGTGTTTCCTTTTGTAACAAGGCTGTTCAGGACTGAAATCAATTTTTTAACGTCATGGAAATGCAGCCCTGTTGTGGGCTCGTCAAGAAGATAAATGGTCTTTCCGGTACCCTTTTTAGAGAGTTCGCGGGTCAGCTTTATTCTCTGGGCTTCTCCCCCGGAAAGGGTCGTTGAACTTTGCCCGAGCTTGATGTATCCCAGCCCTACTCGCGTGAGGGTATCGAGCTTGCCTTTGATCGCAGGGACGTTTTCAAACTGCTCGGCAGCCTCTTCCACGGTCATGTCCAGGACTTCGGAAATCGATTTGCCTCTGTATTTTACCTCGAGGGTTTCCCGGTTATAACGCGTGCCCTTGCATTCTTCACATTCAATGTAAACATCAGGCAGGAAATTCATTTCAATCTTGATCAGCCCGTCTCCCTGGCAGGCTTCACAGCGCCCTCCTTTTACGTTGAAAGAAAAGCGTCCGGTTTTGTAACCCCGGATTTTGGCTTCCTTCGTTTCGGCAAAAGCCTGCCTGATTGCATCAAAGACCTTGGTATAGGTCACAGGGTTCGAGCGGGGGGTCCTGCCTATGGGGCTCTGGTCGATAACAATTACCTTATCGAGCTCGGAGTCAAAAACCAGCTCGTCATATTCCCCGGGTGTCACGTTTGATTTGTTAATCTTCTTCATCAGGGCTTTGTAAAGAGTATCGTAGATAAGGGTAGATTTTCCGGAACCTGAAACCCCGGTAATTACCGTGAAAAGCCCTATGGGGATATTCACATCGATGTCCTTCAGGTTATTTGCCCGGCAGCCTTTCAGCCGGATGAAGGCCGCGCTCTGGCGGCGGAGAGCAGGAGGTTTTATTTGCTTTTCTCCTGAGAGGTACTTGCCTGTCAGAGACTCCGGATTTCTCTCGATTTCTGCGGGTGTCCCTTCGGCTACCACGTATCCTCCATGGATCCCTGCGCCCGGACCTATATCGAGCACATAGTCCGCAGCCCGGATAGTATCCTCGTCATGTTCTACCACGATGAGGGTGTTCCCGAGGTCCCGGAGGGTCTGCAGGGTCTGGATCAGCCGCTCGTTGTCCCTCTGGTGCAGCCCTATGGAAGGCTCGTCCAGCACGTAGAGCACTCCCATGAGGTTTGAGCCGATCTGTGTTGCCAGCCTGATCCGCTGGGCTTCTCCCCCGGAAAGAGTGCCTGCACCGCGGGAAAGGGTCAGGTAACCAAGCCCCACATGCTCAAGGAAACCAAGCCGGGAACGAATTTCTTTCAAGACCTGTTTTGCGATTTCCTGCTCTTTTTCCGAAAGCGTGATGTTTTCGAAAAACCGGATACACTGGATAATGGAGAAGTCTGTTGTATCCACAATTGACTTTCCGGAGAGCTTGACTGCAAGGACCTTTTCTTTCAGACGCTTGCCTTCACAATCCGGACAGGGGCGGACCTGCATGAACTTCTCGAGTTCTTTTCGCCGGTACTCGGACTTGGTCTGGTTATAAAGCCTCTCAGACTGCGGAAGAAGCCCTTCCCATGTGCCTTTGTGGGACCACTGGGCATCCCCGTTCTTCATGCTCATGCTGAACTGGATTCGATCATCTGAGCCGTGCATGAGGGCGTTGTACTGCTCTGCTGAAAGGGCTTCAAGAGGGGTAAAGATATCAAAACCGAAATGCTTTGCAACAGCTGTCAGGTGCTGGCTCCGGTAGCCGTCAAGGAAGTTCCTGTAAAGAGCAACGGCTCCGTCGGCAATGCACAGGCTTTTATCAGGAATTATGAGGTCAGGGTCGAACTCCATCTTAATCCCGAGCCCGTTACAGGTTTCACACGCCCCGAAGGGACTGTTGAAGGAAAACATCCTGGGCTGGAGTTCCTCAAAAGCCATCCCGCAGACAGGACAGGCCATGTTAGAAGAATAAAGGTGGTCTTTCCCTTCGGAATCGACGGCAATTAAGAGCCCTTCAGCTTTCCGGAGGGCATTTTCGCAGGCTTCGACAAGCCTTGACCGGTCTTCGGCAGGGTCCTGGCGGTCAATTACCACTTCAATATCATGCTTTTTGTAGCGGTCAAGAGTAATTTCGTCGTCGGTCCTGTGGATTTCCCCGTTTACCCTGACCCTGGTAAAGCCTTCGCTGTTCAGGTCCCTGAAAAGCTGCTGATAAGTCCCTTTTTTCTGGCGGACGATGGGTGCGAGGATTGTAACCATTCCCTCACATTCCCTGCTGAGGCTGTCCGCGATCCTTTCCGGAGACTGGGACTCTATTTTGATATCATGGACAGGACAGTAAGGAGTCCCTACCCTTGCAAAAAGCAGCCTGAGGTAGTCATAGATTTCAGTGACGGTCCCCACCGTACTCCGGGGGTTTTTAGAAGTTGTTTTCTGCTCTATGGATATTGCCGGAGACAGCCCTTCAATGCTGTCCACATCCGGCTTGTTCATAAGCCCGAGGAACTGCCGCGCATAAGCAGAGAGGGACTCCACGTAGCGCCGCTGCCCCTCGGCATAGATGGTGTCAAAGGCCAGGGTAGATTTCCCCGAGCCTGAGACGCCGGTGATAACGATGAACTTGTCCCGCGGGAGCTCCACGGTAATGTCTTTCAGGTTGTGTTCCCGTGCCCCTTTAACGATGATATTTTTCATATTTCTTCTCTCGGGTTTTTTCTTATGTCAGTTGAATCAGTTATTCCAGTTAAATCAGTTATATTTCAGTTGAATCAGCTATATTTCAGCTAAAGCAGTTATCGTAAGGTCTTGAAAGTTGAAGGTTAAAAAAATAATATGAAACAAGAAGCAAAATCATTTTTGAAGAACTTCTCTTCACTTTTTCTCTTTACATTTTCTCTTCAATGTTCGGATAATGTGTTCAGGCAGATAATTCTACGTATTATTATAAATAGGTGGTTATAAATGACCCGCACCAGTTGTCCGGAATTCTTCCGGAGAGATATGTCCCGATTTTTTCAGCACATGTAGCAAAACGTCGATTTTTTATTAATATAGTTATATAGCGGACTGAAAGTATTAATCAATCTTTTTTTCAATTCCTTCCTGAGAGGACGAAACGCCCCGTAATGAATTAATCGATTTTTTTATTTTTGCCTTTTAAACGGCTCAATTGAATACTTTCACTTTCCTGCCGACCTGCAGGAATTTTTCTGAAGCCAAAATTCTGGTCGTCCCCGGCTACCTGGTTGATATTCTGGGGGTCAGACTTCCCGGCACAGCTAATGATTTCATTTTTATCTACTGTACGCGGGCGGGTTCAAGCGGGGCGCAGCGGGTGGAAAGAAAGAACGTGAGATGCAATTAACGGTCATTCAGGAATAATAAAAACTAATTAAACAGGGAAGCGCATGGGATAATACCTAAAGGAAAATTGTCTCTACCACCGGCTGGAACCTCAAAACCCTATTTTATAATTCGACGTGACTTTGCGTCAATCGAGTTCTAGGATCCGGTTTTTCTGGCTTCATGGGAGAGTGGGATAGAAGAAAGTATGACCAGATCGAAAAGCTAAATAAAAATATACATAAGTAAGCGGTTCATATTCAAACCTTAATACAAGAGAACAACAGGTTAAACATTAAACTGCTTCCGGAGAGTATAGAAGATCAAAAGCCATAGTGGAAGTTTTGGCAAAATAAAATTTTATCTCTCAAACCATTATTGGAAAATGAGGCAGCACCCAGAAATGTGGATATATTTTAGATGTTAAATATTGGAGTGAGAAATAATGTCAGAACCTATTATACAAAATATTCATGGGAAGATTACAAACAAAAGAGATGCTGTAGTATCTATGTCTATTATCTGGGAGAGAATACTCCATGCTCCACTAAAATATAGCCATTGTGAGTGTGGAACTCCGTTGTGTTTTGGGTTTCTCAGGTCTTATGACCACGACGGGGGAATTGATACCCCTGGGTTTGAAGCGCCTCAGTGGTTTTACATCCATTGTTTTGAATGTGGGCATGATACGGCTATTACCCACATCGGGATTAACTTACAGGAACTAAAACTAAAGAGTGAAAATAATATTTGGGACAATATGGATGTATGCGAGAACTGCGCGAATTTCAAAGAGTTTTATGCGGATCACTATCTAGAAAATGAGGAGATTACTAAGTTAGCTCATCATTGGTGTAAGATGGATAGTGGAGAAACGACACGAACAACAAAAGCGTGTTGTTGGTTCAGTGAAAAAGAGTAATTTTATCAAAAACTGATTTTCAGGAAATACATTAAAAATTAATACAGTACATTTCCATATTATAAGTTATGCCCAAACCAAGAACTTTAATTGAGGGTTTTATTGCTGGAACTCTATTCGGGATCTACATGAAAACGGGCATTTCTATAGATGAAGGAGATCTCATAATAACTACTTTCACGCAAGTGTTTGAAAATCTGGGAAAAGTTACTAATTCGACTTACAATTGGAGAACTCCTTTGTTGCTTTTATCAATAATGTTTACTCTCGTATCTTTTATTGATCTATTAGCAGTATTGAGTGAAGAAAAAGATATACAAACCGGTATTCTGCTCTACGGATCAGGTCTCATTTTAGGATTATTTTTGATTTTGATAACATAAATGAAAGTTAAACGATCTTAGATCTTAGTATCTGGGGAGAAAAGCCATTTGGCTTTTTACTACTCACGCAGAGCCTTTACAATGGATTGAAATTAGCTTCCTTACTACTTTATTTATCCTAGGGTAAGTAAACAACTCAGTAGGTTCACATTATATATACAAAAATCAGACACTTTATCGCATTATATAATTTTTAAAAGCCTCGACTGTCGCCCGCGTATTGTCAAAATTTTACTATTGATGAGAGTAAAGGACCATAAAGTGGCTGTTTCAGTGATAAATTTTATGAAATATGTAACGTGACATCCAACTCATGTTAAATACGCTGTTTAAAGCTTATTTTGGCAAAATAAATCATCTAAAGGTCCTAATTGTATATTATCAGTGGGGGATAATTGGAATGAATTCTTATGGAGTCTATTCCTACAAACACCCTGAATATATGTATAAAGGATAAAAATTTACACAGTATGGGGGATTTTATATATAGGTATGAATATAATGGTCGGTAGAAAATTTCTAATGAGGCGATCAAATTTGTGAAATAAAAAACGTGCTCAATTAATGCCGTCAGAAACCCTGGTACGGTTTCCAACAACAAAGTTTCCAGCGACAAAGCTAGATAGTAAATTCAACTGCATTTGTGCTATAACAAAGCATACCGTATATAATACTTATGCCATTTGAGCAAAGTTCAATATGGCAACTAGTTTTGGACGACTTTTAAGAACTTGATTAGTTTAAACTGCACAAAAAAGGAGCAGGTATGCTAGTTGAACTAATGATTATAGCGATAGCTATGCAAAACTTGGAATTAATGGACATCGACCGAATAACTGGGATAATAGCAAACCTTGTAGAAATTATAGCTAGGATAATAGAAATTTGCCTAGTGTTTAGAAAATTGTAAAGACCTTAATCCAAGGTCTTTAATTTTTTATTTTGGAATTCCCGAGTAGAAGAAAATACAGAAAATAATGTTGAAGTGTGGTAGAAATTTTGGCAATAATACCACCAATGAGGGAATTATGGATTTGATCACTAAATTAGCTATCATAACTATCATAGTAAGCATTATTTTTGGTATTCCTAATTGTATTTCTGCTTATTATGCTAGAAAAGCTCATAACAAAAAAAATCAAGATTTCGTTATTCATGAAGAACGTGTTTTAGATGCAAAAAGTAAAGTGAAAAAGGTTCTCTTAGGATTTTGTAATGATTGGAAATCATATTCAAATAGTAAAGAACTTTATTCAAATGAAGATCCGGAATATATTGCATTCATATGCGTAAACCATCGACTTGAGTATCATTTAGATCAATTTAATCTCGTCTCAAATGAAATAAGTGACCTACCCATAGCGGTATCTGATAAATTATTAGAGTTCGTGTCACAGATACGTATTATGATAGGTCGATCTAATATTGTTGATGTTGAAGTGTGGAGCAGGAAATATCCTTCTAGTCTTGTAAACCAATTTGATGAACTTTTGGCCGATGTTATGGAAATGTATGCAAATTTAGATGAAATTTGTAGTATCACTAAGAAAGCATGATAGCATCGCTGGCTATAGGAATAATTGGAAAAATCGTAGACATCTACCTCAAGTCCAAAAAAATGTTAAAGTAAAGACCTAGTTTCTATCCGAAAAGTATTGTAACCTACTGTAACTTTTACAATTGGCAATATGCACAACTTAACTTATACTCAATATTATGACCTATTGCAACTTCTACAACATGCCATTATTGACTTTTCGGATAAGATCTTAGTTCAAGGTATTTTATTTTTTTACTTTTGCCTTTTAAATGGCTCAACCGAATACTTTCACTTTCCTGTTGGTCTGCATGAATTTTTATGAAGCCAAAATTCTGGCCGTCCCCGGCTACCTGGTTGATATTAGGGGATCAAACTTCCCAGCGCGGCTAATGACTTCATTTTTATCTACTGTACACAGGCGGGTTCAAGCGGAGCGCGGCGCGTGGAAAGAAAGAACGAGAGATGCAATTTACGGTCATTCAGGAATAATAAAACCTAATTAAACAGGGAGCGCCTGGAATTAAACCTAAAGGAAAATTGTATCCACCACCGGCTGGAAACTCAAAACCCTATTTTATAATTCGGCGCGGCTTTGAGTCAGTCGAGTTATGAAGTGGGATTTTTGGGATATTAGGCAGAAGAAAGGATGACCAGATCGAAAGATAAAGAGAAAATGCATAAATAGTTTACATTCAAACCCTTATTCAGGAGAACAGCAGGCTAAAGAACAATACTTTTTGTTTCATACATTTCTCCCTTTAGACAGTTGTAGCATTAGGGCACAAGGCTTAGAAAGGGTCACAGTAAAGCACTTTATTGTTAATTATCTTTATTACTGTGACCCTCTCCTCCTGCCTCTTTATTTTTTTCTCTTACCAAGGCTTTCTTTCCTATCTTTTGCCGCCTTGTGCTGTTTATTCGTTGTTTTAGCTGCTTCTGCTGCCTCTTGTAAGGCTGCATCGTTTAGTTTCTTACCCATATTTACCACCTCCCTAATTTTTTAATAGTTAATGAATTGACTTCCACAAATAAATAAATTTCTAATGTTGTTTCTTCATTCTTGTGCCTATTTTGTTGCATTGTTTAACAAATTAACAAAAAATATTTTATTATAGATTGATTGCGTTGTTTCCTTGAAGCCAGGAGGAACTCTAGACTAGCAAATGAACGCCATGCTCAAACGGACACTATATATGCCTGTTCCAGGAGCTCCTGTAGCTTTCGTATACACTCTTCCAAGACATTTATATCAGGAAAACTGGATAAGATACCAATAGAGAACCCGTAAAGGTTTCTTTCTTACATATATATTTTTTTAATTTTGTTTTACATTTACCTAAAAACCAGTTAAAAACTTAGATTTTGGGGAATAGAAACGGCACGTAGTGCCATAATAATGAAATGGGAGGAAAGCAGGATGCCAAGCGACGAACCGAAGGAAATCGTCCACTACGACAAGGACGGCAAAAAATATTATACGCTAGACGTTCACGACATAGACGACATGAAGATAAGCCGGTTTTATAGCCCGGCGGAAGGCCTTATTTTTGAAGACGGTGGCCCGATCACAGAGGAGGACCGCAAGGAAGCAGACCGGATTTGGGACAGCATAGCTATGCCAGGAACCAGTCCGGGTACCGTGACCCCAAAAAAGAAGAAGCACTAAAAAAATTATAAGACAGACGAAACAAAATTTAAGTGTGAGGGGTGGGATTCTAAACCCCTAATTCCTTTGAATCAAATTTAAAACTCCAAATTGCTTCCTGAGAGGATGAAACGCCCCGTAATGAATTAATCGATTTTTTTATTTTTGCCTTTTATACGGCTCAACCGAATACTTTCACTTTCCTGCTGACCTGCATGAATTCTTCTAAAGCCAAAATTCTGGCCGTCCCCAGCTACCTGGTTAATATTCCGGGATCAGACTTCCCGGCGCGGTTAATGATTTCATTTTTATCTACTGTACACAGGCGGGTTCAAGCGGAGCGCGGCGCGTGGAAAGAAAGAACGTGAGATGCAATTTGCGGCCATTCAGGAATGATAAAAACTAATTAATCGGAGAGCGTCGAACTTTTCCTTAAAATCCGTAGTTCCAGACAAATAAAATTTCTTATTCTGATTGGAATAAATTGGGGTTTTCTAAGGGGAGTTTGCATTAAGAGCCTATCCGAAAAGTAGAAAAACTTCGATATAGAGTAATATGGACTTGTGAGTCTTCCGGGATAGTAGTGGAGTGTCTGAGGTAAATGGAGAGGATAAAAAGAGGGAGGATTTTCAGCGAAATACTATACTTGTGTAGTAGTCTATTTATACATCTTAACTGTACGAGTAGGGTATGAAGCAATACAAAACTTTCAGACTTTCTAACAGTGTATTTTCAGACCTGAAAGCTTTGCAAAAAGATGGTGAATCGATTCCAGATACCATCAGAAGAATGAATAACGATTACTCGGATTGTGTTAAAGAAATTCAATACAGATATTCAAGAGATATATTGAATGATGGGTCATTTACTCAGTATATTTCTATCACTGCAAGTGGTAACAGCAGGTACGGTTCACGATATACTGAATATTTCATGAAGATAGGGGAAGACCAGAACGACCTTGTTCGGCTCCCAAAAGACGTTCTCGACGAAATCAGTTGGCTGTCGCAACACCCGGACGAGATATTCAATACCACTATGTTCACGTTGATATCTATTGAGAAGGCTTTAATGGAATGGAATAGAGAAGACAAAAAATAAAACTAACATTCTACTTCTCTTTGTTAAAATTCCTCTAACCGTTTTGTTTACTGACTCAAAACCCAACCCACTGCATTACTCTGTTTTCTAATTTCAATGTGGTAGCAGGAAATAAAAAATTTCCCTCTGTTCTAATTGCGTTGTGGAGCCTTCCGGGATATACCTGGTCCATATATCTTCAGAAAAAAAATGAGTTGTGCATTACCCTCAAACAGTGTACAAAAAAACGACTTTTTATATAATTTGCATTATATATTAAAAATTAATTCATGATGTTCCTTCTTTATTTATAGTTTTAATTGAGTGTCCGTAACATGCTTCTCTTTGTAGGGAAATTGCTTTTCAAAATCCTCCAGCTCCTCATTTTCGATTTTAAAAACCTCGTCCTCATAAAATTTTCCTGAAATGCCCCTCAAGCTACCATCGTAGAGTTCCAATGCCATAAATGCATCAAAATTATCGCCCCAGGATGTCTGGATATTATATTCTTTAGCATTGACAAAACCAAAACGATGATAATAGTCGGGATTTCCAAAAATAATAATACCCTTATATCCCAGCTGCCTTGCTTTTTCGATAGAATGATTCATTAATAAAGAACCGATCCCCTGCTTTTGATATGATGGCGATACTGTAATTGGGCCCATACATAAAACTTCAAATTCTTTATTTTCCTCATTCAGGACCTTAGCTCTTGAATAGATAATATTGCCGACGATTGTATCCTTATCACATGCAACAAAATCCAATTCTTTTACAAATGCAGGTACTTTTCTTATTTTATGCACTACAAGATGTTCATCACATCCTGGTTTATATAAATCCCAGAATGCTTCTCTTGTCATGTATTCTACACTTTTGAAGTCCTTTTCTTCTTCTTATCTGATAAAAATGTTCATTGTCGTTATCTCCTCCTATCGTTTGAATGATTCTTAAATCAAAATATTTAAGACATGGCGACTTCTACCTAAAAATTTAGAAAATAGTAAATAGTTTCTGGATATAATCTTTTTGTTAATGTATCATTCCTCAAAATGCTTTTTTGCACAATTATACGTACATGTAAATATAAATTTGTAAATAGTTGAGTTTATTTAGATTAATCATTTAGATAAATTTTTCAAACAACTTCATAATATAGAATATTGAATTGTTTAGTTAAAAGCGTACAAAAACGTCGATTTTTTATTAATATAGTTATATCGCGGACTGAAACTATTAATCAATCATTTTTTCAATTCCTTCCTGAGAGGATGAAACGCCCCGTAATGAATTAATCGATTTTTTTATTTTTGCCTTTTAAACGGCTCAATTGAATACTTTCACTTTCCTGCTGATCGGCAGGAATTTTTCTGAAGCCAAAATTCTGGTAGTCCCCGACTACCTGGTTGATATTCAGGGGGTTAGACTTCCCGGCGCGGCTCTGCGTCAATCGAATTATGGAGTGGGATTTCTGGCTTTATAGTGATAAATCGAAGACGAAATATAGCTATAAAACGAGCTCTCATTATAAACTTATAAATGTCGATCTAGAGAAGAGTAATTCAAAAAGATTATAACCAATACATTTATAAAAATGTAGTGAAGAAGTGAAGAATTCTGAGCTTTATCTAATTTTGAAAAACTTTTGTGTAGACATAAAACCCTATGAGTATTATCTGTCAAAAGCGGATGGAAACTTAGCAAAAGTAGCAGAACTGATATCAGATGATTTTTGTGAATGTTGGTGGACAAACGACAAATATAGTGAAGATCGAGAAGAGTATAAAGATTTTGCGGTTACGCATACCTCTGCTCTTAAAACAGCCATCGCGTCATATATAAAAAAACTATATTTTTACGAATTTTGACCAGATCAATAGCTTGATTGTAGCAAAAATAAGTGGGATTACGTAGAATATATTATATATTTTTATAAATTTATAGAACCTGTCAAGTCCAATCGGACCAAAAAAAGGGAAATATTCAGTACCAATTAGTTGGTACTGTAAAACTTAGGATTAAAAGCAAAGAGCCCGCAATCAAAATCCTAAATCTCTTAGAAGGGTTATCAGAGAAAAGAGATACAAACAGCACTCAAATTTTAATCACTCATAATGACTCTTATTTAGTCGCTGATCTGTTAGACAGAAATAAAACCTCTTGAATTTTCATCATCAAATTTGGTGAGAATCTTCAGGATATGTAATGCAAGAAGAAGCCCAGAGGCGCTGAATCTACTGTATCCCCCAATACAGTCTCTTCGAATATTATGCTCCCCCAAGCAAATTAATTCGAAGAAGAATCAGCGACCTCCAGGAGGTTCTTTTATTTTGATGATACCCCTTTATTCCCCAACTCCAGTACATAATTAATAGTATAAATTATATTAAATTAATTATACAAAAAATTGTTTTCAAGCAAAAAATAGTTTGACGTAAAAAGTTTCAAGCTCATTATAGCTCTTTTCTTAAGTAGGACTTACGCATTTGAAGTACAAAATCAAGCACTTTCGGCTTTGTGACTAAGTAGGATGTTTTAGACAGTAAAACTTGCAGGGCAGGAGATTAAAGATCTGGTTGATAGCTAACAAAAACTTCAGATTTTTCTCAGAAATTCGAGACTGGATTTTTCAGCTTGCAGTCTTGATTGGTTCCGATTTTAGTCAAAGTCGAATTTTTTACGTACCTTCGAATTTACAATGTTGTCGCTCGATGAGTATATTTTTTTGAATTTTTGGAGCTGATTTTACGAGAAGCTGGAAGAACACCACTTCCAATATGCGTATTAAAAGACCTATACACTGGTTTTTTTAATTGTTGTCTTGCCTATAGTTTTCTCTGGTTCTCAAGATGGCAATATGTTCCTTGTCAATATACAATCTAATTTAATTAAAACTTGTAATGGATTATATATCTGCTTGACTATATTGTAACTAACTGGATTAATTATGGCAATGTCTGGATTGTTGAAACGAGGGACGAAATATTGATAGATTACCTATTTCTCTTTAATGTTTTTAATTTTGTGTTAGCGATGAAATATCTGAAAAGAGAATCTTATGACAAATACGTTAAGTGGCTCAAGCAACATCCTGTATGGAGTTGTTTAATATTACTTTTTGTTATTTTACTATCCTATAGATATGAAGTCTGAACAAACTATTCATTGCACACAACAAAATGAAAAGAAAAACAGTTGTCCATTAGACAAAACAATGTATATTGATAAAGAAAGGGCAGTCATTTTTGGTGATATAGTCACTCATATGAAATTTTACTATCCTCTTATTTTAGCTTTGTTAGTGATTGTTTTCTTCATTGTGGTAATGGATAAATATAGAACCCTATACTAATTTTGAAATTTTTAATCTGAATATTTTTTTTGTTTTGAGAAAATTTTTCGCTTAAGTAATTTAATATAAGTGTGAAAAGGTATTAAAATTCACAATCGATTATAAGCTTTTGAATATTATCTCAGAGACTGAGTTTTAACCGCAAGGAGAACCCCCATGAAAGTATTGATTGTAGATGACGATCCTTCATTTTTAGAGCTATCAAAGACATTCTTAGAAATTTTCCATGATATACCCTCCGATACTGTGGATTCTGCAGGAGAAGCTCTCAAGATGTTAGAGAAAGATTCCTATGATGTGATAGTCTCGGACTATGACATGCCCGTTATGAATGGTATCACGTTCCTAAGGACTATCCGCGATAAGAGAATCAACATTCCTTTTATTCTATTTACGGGAGTCGGAGAAGAACTTATGCACCAGGCAATGCAAAATGGTGCAAATTCTTTCATTCTGAAAACCAGTGACCCAAGAACTCAGTATTCAGAGTTATCAAAACGAATCTGGCAGGTTGTAAATAGCAGTTAATCAAGCTCCGAGTAACTTTTATTGAGAAGCTGATCACCGAACAGAACAGAAATCGGCTCGCAGAATACGGTCAAAAAATAGTAAATTAAAAGAAAGAAAAGTTTGTGAGCATAGATGAGCTTTGATGAGCTTTGATGAGCTTTGATGAGCTTTGATGTCCGGGTGCTTCCTGAATTATTTGACAGGATTCCCTCCGAGCTAAAACTAACAGTTCAAAGCGAATGTGCCCTTCAACCAGTGTTTTGTGACTTATTATGCTCTTTCTCTTTTAGATATCAGGTTTAAGGCTATCACAAAGCTGGAAACGAATATTATAGCGATTAATGCCGTATTTGTTGGGCTGCTTATACCTGAAAAATTATTGATAAAAGGGCTGGTAATAGAGTAAGCAGCATTACTGGCGGAATACGTCCTTGTATGCAGTCCGTAGTAAGCCGACTCCAGAAGTACTGCTATAAGCGAGATTAAAACTGCTATCATAAAACTGCGGATTATAATGTCAAGTCTCATTCCTGGTCATCTTTTACAACTACGTCCTGAAATATAAATAAACTTATTTCGGTTGAATACCTGTGGGTTATCCTATGGATTTATCTGTGGGAACAAAAAGCGGGCTTGAAATTATGGAGCCTGAATATTAACCTGTGCAGCGTTATTCAGCGTATCTTAACCTGCATATCGTCATTTAGTGTATCATGTCGTTTCTGTCACGCTCGACGCAGGAGAATGGCCTGCCCAAAAAAATGAAAAGAAGAAAAAGGGGATAAAAAGAGACGCAAAAATTGCTGAAAAAGCCTGAAAGTGAAAAAACCAAAACCCTTTCAAAGGGCAAATAAAAAGCTAAAAATATCTGAGAAATACTTCTTTTAAATATTTTCTCATTAGTCTCAATTTTCTTTCTTTTTTTACAGGGCCGCCAGACAAGCTGGCGGAGGCGCTTATATTTAGCTATGAGCTAAAACACATCACCAGTTAGTCAAGGAAATTATTTCTCAGACCGGACGGTGAATTTTCTCCATAATTATTCTATAGTACTCCGGGAACAAGATTAATTAACTGGTTAGAAGTTGTTATTCTCTTAATCATGGAAAAATGGAAAACTCTAAACGTTAATTCCTCAAAGTTAAATTGATCTCTTATGAAAATTCACGTCCTCCAGCACTCCGCCCTCAACACCCTCGGCACCGTAGAAGAATACTCCAGAACTAAAAACCACCCTCTTGAGTCAACCCGCTTTTATAAAATCACAAACCCGCCAGCCCTCGACTCATTTGACCTCCTCATTATCATGGGCGGTCCTATGGGAATCTACGACTACGAAGAAAACCCCTGGCTGAGAGACGAAAAAGCCTTCATCAAACAGACAATCGAAGCAGGAAAGCCTGTGCTCGGGATCTGTCTCGGTGCCCAGTTACTTGCAGACGTCCTCGGCGCCCGCGTCTATGAAAACGGGCACAGGGAAATGGGCTGGTTTCCTGTAAAGGCGGTCCGGACGGAGGGAAATAAACCTGAATTTCTGGAGGGGCTGCCGGAAGAAATCACAGTTTTCAACTGGCATTCCAGAACCTTTGACCTTCCAGCCGGGGCTGTGCATCTTTTCCGGAGCGAAGGATGCAAAAATCAGGGATTTATTTATAACGACAGGGTTGTGGCGCTTCAATTTCACCCGGAAGTGCATAAAGAAAGGGTTGAATCAATGATCATGCGGTTTGGGGGAGAATCAGGAAACGGACCGTTTATCCAGAAAAAAGAGGAAATGTTCGGACAGGAGAAGTATCTGGCTGAGACAAAGAAATTCATGTTTAAAGTGCTGGATAAGTTTGAAGAAATAGCTGGACAGGGAAGACTGAGATGAAGAATATTATGAGGAAGACCTCAGCCAGGACCTCAGTCAGCTGCCTGGCTGGTGTTAACTGTCCTGACCCTCAGGCCTGAAGTATCCTTAAAAAAGGTCTTTCATCCCTGAGACCAGGGCTGCAATATCTTTCAGGGCAAGACTCTTCTTAAACCCTGTGGGAGAGCGATATACTTCGGAGTCCAGACCGGATTGAATTTTTCTTTATTACAGGTTTACTTTACGGGATGGTAAGGGGATTTCTACCCCTTCGTCAAAACCGCAGGCATATAAAATACCATTGAAAGACTGATTCACAAGGTATCCACTTTTTCAGCGTGCCTGAAAGTAACAACCCCTTTACTCTCCTCACTCCCTGTCTTTACATTGTTTCTGGACACCGACACTACATGTTTTGTATCTGCTGGCTGCTGCCTGATCCCTGTCTTTCCGTTGTTCTTGAGGAGCTTGAACTCCTTTGAAAGCATAACCAGCACCACTACCATCATAATATATTCTGTGACCGGCGCTGCAGACCAGACACCGTCGAGCCCGAAGAAACGGGGCAGAATGAATAGCAGGGGAAAGAGGAAAATGAATATCTTTCCAAGATGGATAAAGAGTGCAGCTTTGACCCTGTTTATTGACTGGTAATAGATGGCAGTGAGGAGCACTGTGCCTTCAACAAGCAAAGAGAACATAAAAATGTTCATTCCTCGAAGCGTAACTTTCAGAAGTTCGGAGTCGTCCCGGTTGAAAATCCGTACTACGTTCTCGGAAAAGAAGTAGATAAACAGAAATCCTAAAGCTCCGACGAGGATACACGAAAGCATTGTCAGTTTCAGAGTCTTTGAAACTCTTTCATAGTAGCCAGCCCCGTAATTGAAACCTATAATCGGCTGCACACCAAGGGCTATTCCTTCAAAGAGCATATAGAAGATTGAAAGGACATACCCTATGATACCGTAAGCTGAGACCGCAAGCTCGGAGCCGTATATGAGCAGCATGTAATTATGAACAAAGAGCACAAGAGCCAGTGAGATCTGCATTACAAAGGACGGCATACCTGCTTTAAGGATCCGCAGCACAATTCCGGTTTTTAATCTCATTGCTTTAAGCTGAAGTCTCAACTTTGCCTCGCTGCCGAAAAGGTAATACATGAGCATCAATGCAGACAGAGCAAAGGCAGTTACTGTTGCAATGGCAGCACCGGACATTCCCATTCCCATACGCATGACAAAGAGGTAGTCAAGCACAACGTTTACAACGATTCCGGCAACCATTATGTTCATGCAAAGCTTCGGTTTTCCGTCATTCCTTACGAGAGGTTCGAGGGCAATATTAAGGGTCATGAAGACAGAACCCAGGAAGATAATCTGAAGATATTCGCGGGCAAAGTTAAGGGCAGTACCGCTGGCTCCAAGGAGACTGATAGATGTTTTGCAAAATATAAGCCCGCCTATGGTAAAAATGGCTCCTGCAAGAAGGCATAAAGGAAAAGCATTGTTCACTATATCCAGTGCTCCCTTTGTATTGCCTTTTCCAAGTTCCAGAGCTGTAAGGCTGGACGAGCCTATTCCTATAATTATGCCAGCTCCAATTATAATCAAATAAGGGGGATATGTAAGGGTAATGCCTGCAAGTCCCTGGCTTCCGATAAAATTTCCAATAAAGAAACCATCGATTATGCCCTGGATTCCTGCAATGACAACTCCCACAACTGCCGGAAGGGCAAACTTCAAGAACAAACTCAAAATACTTCCGGACCTCATCTCTTCTTCACTTACCATATCCGGGCCTCCGCAAGCTGCAAAGCCGGTATTACGGGAGCATGAAGCCGGATTTCCAGCCCTTCCTGATAGAGAAAAGCCAGGGCTTTTCTTAAGAAGGACCTGTTCAAAGCGAGATCGGTAACATTATACTTTTTTGGGGTTTTGGATTCTTTTAAAAAATTGAGACAACGTCGATCAACTTTTTTGAATGGTTGCTATAAAGACATTTTTTGTTCCGGATGAAGCTTCGGAAAATATGCACATCGAAGGTGTAGCTGTTTTTTGCAGAATTAATTTATCTGCCTGTACTAAACCAATCATTGCATACATTCTGAGGGTTGTATTATTCTTAGGGTCATTTTGTATTACATCTCTGCAATACAATTAAATTTTTACAAAGCTCCATCATATTTTAACTGGCAAACGTGGATTAAATCGAAATAGATAATCCTTGATAGAGAATTCTAAGTAGAAATTCCGGATGGGAAATTCTGAATAGAAATATCAGATAGAAATCCTCAATAGAGATTTTATGGGAATATAAACAAAGCAAATTAGCCAATACTCAGATAGTTAGTCTGACCAACTGATATTTACGCGCCGCTAAATATTTATGCCATATTTATACATTCACATTCTCTCCTGTTTTACCAGGTTACTTATCCTGAGACCAAAAACGACTTTTATCGGCCTCTATCTGAAAAACTATATGCAAAAAATATGAGAAACTATATATTTTCCAGAAAGTTTAAAAATATTCTAAACTTAATATGTATAACGTTTAATTTAGATATGTTTAATGATCTTACATATATATATAAGTGTTCTGTTAAAAATAATCCATTCTCTTAAAGTGTACGAACTCGATTCATAAAACTCAAAACAGTCATGTGTTTGACAAAACAGTCATGTGTTTGAATTCCCATGTTCGGAGATCAACAGAGATATTCAAACAAATTCGGAAACTTAAAATTAGAAAACTTAAAGAGATTTGGAAACCTGTCAGGACCATATGGCTGAATAAGGACTCCTTTTCCCGGAGAAATATGCAGAAGCAACCCTGAACTTCCTTAAGAAAAAAGAGCTAGCAGATCATTGAAATCTGCTCCTGCTTCTAATAGAATTAAGGGTTAGGATTAAAGGTTTTTCAGCCTGCTTTTGAATTTTCCATCCTCGACCCTATCCAGTACGCTCAAAAGTATTTCCCTGCTTATGTTTCCTTTCTGCATAACATAAGAGACATTCTTGTTGAGCAGCTCCTTATCTTCAAAGCTCAGGTCCTTTGCGGTACATACGATGATAGGAATATCTACAGTCTCCGGATTTTCTTTAAGAGCCTTTATGACGTCAAAACCCGTAAACTTCGGCATCATCAGATCAAGGAGAATTGCATCAGGTCGGCTGATTACAGTTTTATCGATTGCTTCCCTACCCCCGTATGCGCAGACTGGCTCATATCCTTCCTTCTCTATAATGGAACTGAGGAGCTCGACTATAGCCGGATCATCATCTACAATTAGAATTTGAGGAGAGGAGTTTGCAGCCCCTGTTACTTTTACTCTCCGCAGGCTGGAAAGGAGATGGCCTTTTTCCACAGGCTTAATCAGATGGTCAAATGCACCACATAGAATACTGCAATTTTTGTCGTCATTCATGGAAATGACCAGGATAGGGATGCTGGCTGTTGCAGAGTCTTCTTTCAGGTTTTTCAGGATATCCCAGCCATTGATCCCTGGCAGCATTATGTCAAGAGTAATTACAGAAGGCTTCAGTTTACGGGCGAGCAAAAGAGCCTCCTTCCCGCTGGAAACCGAAGCAACCCTGTATCCTGCCTCCGAAAGCGTAATAATTAGAAGCTCCCTTGCCATTTCATCGTCTTCAACAACCAGCACAAGAGATTCGTCTCCTGTGGCTCCGGAAGGCTCTATAATTACCGGAGTCATTACCGGAATCCCAGTTTCATCATTTGTTTCTGGCTTTAAGGCTTCTGGCTTTAAGGTTTCTGGCTTTAAGGTTTCTGACTTTAAGGCTTCTTCCTTTTCGGCTGTCAGTGGGACCGTTTTATTAGAAATGCCTGAACCGTTTACGCATGTTTCGGGAATTTTCCTGTATTTCAAAGGTAGTTCAAATGTAAAAGTCGAGCCTTTTCCAGTTTCGCTCTCAATCCAGACCCTGCCCCCGTGGAGTTCTACGAACTTCCTGACCAGAGCCAGCCCGAGACCTGTACCGTCATACTGGCGGTTGATACTGGAATCTACCTGCCTGAAGGGCTGGAAAAGGAGTTTCTGGTTTTCCTCTGAGATTCCTATTCCGGTATCCGAAACACTGACCCTGACAGAGTCCCCTGTTTTTACGGCTGAAACGGCTACTGATCCACCTTTTGGTGTAAATTTTATTGCATTGCTCATAAGGTTGTAGATTACCTGCTTAAAACGTATCCTGTCAGCATAGATTGTAAGCTCAGGCTCTACATTAAATTTCATTGAGATATCCTTTTTCAGGGCAAGAGCCGAGGTTACAGCTCTGGTATCATTAAATACCTCATGCACTGAAAACATCTCCAGGTCCAGTTCCATCTTGCCGGCTTCAATTTTGGAAAGGTCAAGAATGTTATTTATGAGGGTGAGGAGGTGTTTTCCGCTGTTAGCTATGTTGTTGAGAAACTTTTTATTCTGCTCATTGAATTCTCCACTCATTCCGCTGAGCATCACATCTGAAAATCCGATTATCGAGGTAAGGGGAGTCCGCAGTTCATGGCTCATGTTTGTAAGGAACTCGCTCTTGGCACGGTTGGCACTTTCAGCAGCAAGCTTTGCCTGCAATAGCTCCTGCTCGGCCTTTTTACGTTCGGAGAGGTCGATGAAGCTCTCTATAAGGTATTCTTTCTCTCCAATTTTTACAGGTACCACACTTTTCAGGACAGGTAAATGTTCGCCTCTTCCATTGCTGAGCAGTACTCTTTCAGACCTTTCGACAGTTTGCCCCAGATCAGTTATTGGACACTTATTTATCTCAGCAGGACAGATGAATTTATGGCAGACATTTCCGAGGAGTTTGTCTTTCGGAAGCCCTATCACTTCTTCAGCTGCCTGATTCACTTCCACAATTTCGTGTGTTGAGGCGTCTACCAGCAAAATCCCGCAGAGGGCGTTGTCAATTAGTTTTTTCAATCTCTCCTGGCTTTCCCGCTCCATTTTTTCAGATTTTTTACGCGAACTTATGTCTCTGACAACAAACTGGACTTCCTTGTTCTCAAGGCTCAGGAAAGAAGAGCTGACCTCCGCATCAATAATATTCCCGTCCTGTTTCTTAAATTGGATTTCAAAACGTGCAGCTCCATTTTCAAGAGTTTCTTTCAGGGCTTTCCGGGCTGTCGGAAGATATTCTTTGGATACCAGAGAGCTCAGTGAGACATTTTCAAGATCTCTGTCGCCTATCCCGAGAGCTGTACGGCCTATTTTATTTAGGTCAAGGACTTTTTCCTCGTTCAAAATCACGATTGCGTCATTTGACTGTTCAAACAGAGCCCTGTATCTTTCCTCTTTCTCCCTGAGGATCTCTTTTGCCTGTTCCTGAAGCACCAGGGCATTTTCAAGTTCCATCCAGCGCCGCAGGGAGAAAATCCCGAGAGCAAAGGAGAGATAGACCGAAAGAGTAAGCAGCCCCCCGAGTTTCCAGGGATTGTATTCTTCAACAAATAAAACGACGGATTCAAAAAGGCCAAAGTAAGAGGCAAAGAATGTGAAGAAAAGACCCACGGCTAAAATAATCAACAACTCATCCGATTTTCTCCCAAACGTACGTCTGAAAAAATCTGACATATTATGGTCCCCATAAAACAAAAATAATACCCCAGCACCCTGTTTTCACTTTATGCAATGAACTCTGCTATGATAGATCTGAACCTCTTAATGTCGATAGGCTTGGAAACATAACCGCTGCACCCCGCTTTCAGAAATTTTTCTTCATCTCCGCGCATGGCATGGGCTGTAAGAGCAATAACCGGGATCTCACACGTGGCAGGATCTTCTTTTAATATTTTTAAGACTTCAGTCCCATCAATCCCGGGCAACTGTATATCTAATAATACAATGTCTAACTTATTTTTTTTACTAATTTCAATAGCCATATTTCCATCCACTGCCTCTATTGGCTCATATCCAAATGAAACCAATAGAGTCCTGACAAGTTCCATTATTAAAGGATTGTCTTCCACAACAAGTATATTTTTCATAGGCAACAACCTCCAAACCACTTTATCCCCATTACTTTCTTAGCCTTACATGTATAGTCTCATTGACCTGAAAATGCATTTTCCAAAAAATAAAGAAGTTTTCCAATAATACGAAGAATTGGTAGTATATCTAACTTATTTATTTAAATAAGTTTCAGTATATATCTAGGTAAATAAATTAATAAAGTTAGGGAGAGGGGAAACATTAAAACCGACACATATCAGAAAAACCCCCCAATGAAAACAAGCTAACAAAAAGGTGTAAGTCGTAGGGAAATATTAGCAAAACAATTAACTTCAAGGTTGTTATGTCAAATCAGTCGAGTGCCTATATTGTAAACGACCCTATAACGCAATACCCACAGTACAAATTCGTACTTGTAGGTATTGCTATTATCAGAATTAGAAAAGTTTTGCTGATCAGATTACTTATAGTGAGCAACCGGTTGTATGCTCGTTATCCGTAGTATTTTTACTCATCAACATTTTTAACTTCTTTTCTTTCCTGTACTGCTTTCACGACCATAGCTAAGACAATAAAAATGTAGGTCAGTATCAGAATCGGGAATGAAACTTCATCAGAGAGCATTCCGTTCTCAATAATATTTAATGTCCCGGAAAATATAGACTGAGCGAGAATTATGATGCCAAAAGCACATATTGCACCAAATCCCCAAATTTCTTTTTTTATCTTGGTTCCCATTACAAAATAAGCATTCTTCATAATCGCTCTAGTTGTAAAGAACACTGTGGGTATACTTAATAATACCAATGCTTCAACCATTGGGGTGGCCCAAATATAAAAAGTCTTTATAAAACCATCAACAAAAATTAACGCCAATGTAAAAATCAATGTCTGAAAAGCGATTTTTTGTCTGTTTAGCATTTGAAGTTCATCAAATTTCGGATTCATATCTTAGTCTTCCCAAAACAATTCATCTAAGGTTTTTCCTAATACTTTGCATATGGAAACACATAATTTCAATGTAGGATTATACTCTCCCTTTTCAACGGCATTCATCGTCTGCCTCGTAACACCGACAGCTTCCGCCAGATCCTTCTGCGTCATATCTAACGCTGCACGAGCAACTTTGATTTTCAGGTTTTTCCCAATATTTTCACCTCACCAGGAAAATTAATATATATGTTAATAGATGTCAAATATATATTACTTTTGAGGGGTAAGAAAGCCAGATTTAATTAAATATCCGGCTTGAGATAATATAAATATCTCGCACAACTGCCATTAAAAAACAACCACTGGAGACTGGCATGCTTTGTTGATATTCCGGATTTCACCATCCATTTTTTATGCGAGAAGCACCTTTATGTTTTAAACCGGCTCTGAATTGATTTGCGTAAGCCTTTTTCTTTACAGTTACCATAGCTTTTCAGCTACCGAAATTTTCCATTCACCAGAAATTACAGTTATCTTAAGAAAAATACCCCTGATCTAATATGTCTGACAAAAATTATTCTTGCAACCCCCCGGAAATCCTTTCCCCGGTCGGCGATAACGAAGCCCTGCTTGGCGCAATCAAGGGAGGAGCAGATGCCGTTTATCTTGGAGTTGGCGAATTCAATGCCCGACAGGGAGCCAAAAACTTCACCATTGATGACCTGGAAGCTGCCATTGATCTGGCTCACTCACACGGAGTCCTTGTTTACCTTGCCCTGAACATCCCGATCAAACAAAAAGAACTGCAGCATGCCCTTGAAATAGTGGACCGTGCATACGCAGCCGGAACCGATGCTATTATCCTGCAGGACCTCGGGCTTCTCAGGCTTTTAAAGGAAATATATCCTGACCTGGACCTCCACGCAAGCACGCAGATGACTATCCACAATAAAGAGGGAGTGGATTTTGCAGCAAGGCTGGGTGCAAAAAGAGTGATAGTTTCCAGGGAACTTACCACAGCCGAGGTAAAGGATATTGTGGAACACTCAAAAGTGGGTATAGAGGTCTTCGTCCATGGAGCCCTCTGCTATTCCTACTCAGGCAAATGCCTTTTCAGCAGTTTCCTGCACGACAGGAGCGCAAACAGGGGAGCCTGTGCCCAGCCCTGCCGGCGCAGATACAGTTTCCTGGTAAACGGCAGGGAAATTGACGAAAGGCATATAGGAGGCAGTTACCCCATAAGCTGTGCCGAACTTTCCACGTTCACAGGGCTTGAGGAGATAGTAAAAACCGGGGTCATAAGCCTTAAAATCGAAGGCCGGATGAAAAAGCCCGAGTACGTGACTGCAAGTGCCGCTGCCTACAAAGCTACAGTCGAAGACATCTGCAGGGCCGGAGAAAACCCGACAAAGGAAGAGCTTGAAGCAAGGGAAGCCAAGCTTGCAAAACTTTTTTACAGGGGCTTTACGCGGGGCTTCATCCTCGGGGAAAAAGGCGTGTCCCATCCCAAATACAGCTCAAACTACGGGGCATTCCTCGGAAAAGTCCTGGACCTCTCCCGTTCAAAAGGGAACACAAAACTTACAGTCCGGCTTGAAGAAGACATCCAGGTAAAAGACGGCATAAGTATCTTCACGCGGGAAAGGATGCTCGGCTCTGCGGTAACAGGTATTATAACGATTACAGGCGAGCAAGTAAAAAACGCAAAAAAAGGCGAAAAAGTAGGGCTTGAGATCAGCTCAAAGACAGGCAGAGCTGTCCAGCGGGGTGACGAACTCCATCTCACAACAGACACGCAGCTCCTTGATACCCTTCAGAAAACAAAACTGGAAGCTCTCCCCGTAAGCCTGAAGGCAAGAGCCAGAAAAGGAGAACGTTTTACGGTTGAGATAAGAACAGAAAGCGGGAAATGCGCAGAAAACGAAGAAAACGAAGAAAACGGAAAAGGCTGCAGAACAGAAGAATCCGCGTATGCGGAGTTTACAGACGACTATATCGTCCAGGAAGCCGAAAGAGTCCCAACCACTGAAGAGCAGATCAGAAAGGCAATGGAAAGCCTTGGAGACACTCCTTTCGAAGCCGCTGCCATTGAGATCGAAGCTGACGAAAATATCTTTATCCCGGTCGGTGTGCTGAAGAATGCAAGGCGAAAGGCCGCAGACCTTCTGCTGGAAAAAACCCTTGGGGGGTATAAAAAAGAACAAAAACACCCTGACCTGGCAGATTTCAACCGCCTGTGCACTGTAGAAAGCGGTGCCGAAAATAAGAATAACGCTAGCAAGGATGAAGTAAGCAAGGATGAAGTAAGCAAGAATGAAGTAAGCAAGAATGAAGTAAGCAAGAATGAAGTAAGCAAGAATGACATCAGCATGACCAGGACCAGGGCAAGAGATACAGCTTCAAAGAAACTCCTCCTGAGTGTTGAAGTGCAGGGAATTTCTTATCTCTTACAGGCAGCCGAATCCGGAGCAGATATCGCCTACATCCCTGTATCACTGTTCGAAGAACTGATGTCTCCCAAAAATGCGGCGAAGCTTGAGGATTTGAAAGCAGAAAGAATCGAACTCATCTTCAGGATCCCAAGGATAACCCATGACAGTGAACTGGCTGAATTAAAACCCCTGCTGGAAAAAATAAGGGATGCCGGCTTTAGTGTGGCCTGTTCCAGCCTCGGAGCAGCGCAGCTTGCAAAAGAGCTTGCCATACCTTTTGTCGCCCAGAAGGACTTCAATATCTTCAATTCTTTTACTGCCAGCACCTTCTACCAGGCAGGAGCGTACAGGGCAACCCTTTCAAGCGAACTGAACCTGAGCGAAATAAAACATGTATGTGAAGCTCTTCAGGCATGCGAGGGTTCAGGCCAGACCGAAATATTAGTTTACGGCAGTGAACTGATGCTTATTACGGAAAATGACCTCTTAAAGCCCCTAGTTGACCGGAAAATCGTAAGAGAAGATAGCGAAGTACTCCTTGTTGACCAGAGCGGCTCAGAGTTTCCCGTCCAGCGCCTTGGCACCCGGACCCTTATCTATAATTCAAAGGTTCTTGACATGCTAAAGTACGTTAATAACATGAAAGGATACGGCGTGGACGTGCTCAGGCTTGACCTTTCGTTCAACACTACTGCCGAGATAGAAGAAATCTTAAAGGCATATAAAGAGGCACTTGCAGGAAAAGATGTAAAGCTGAAACCTATAAGAGGGATTGAATATACGACAGGGCATTATTTTAAGGGCGTTTGAGGTAGAGTAAGGAAATTTCGTTTACTCATTTATAATGGGAATGATGTGCGATAAAATGAAACATGGGATTGTTTGGAATTCTAAGTTCTGAATTCTAACCCGAGCAACCTTATTCGCTATACTGAATCGTTCCTATCACGCTCGACGCAGGAGAGCGGCCATTCCCAGAAAAAAGAAGAGAAAATGAGAGAGCAGAAATTAAAAATGAAATGAAAAATGGGAGAAATGAGAACAAAAAATTATTCTACTTGAAAGCGTTCTTCCAATTTTTTTCAAGTCTTATGTTTGTTTTTCTTCTTTCTGCTTCTTCTTTTTGGGAAGAGCCGCCAGACAAGCTGGCGGGGTTTCCTATAATACATTGATTCAAAAAAAGTTTAGGGGTTAAGGGAAGTTTTTCCATCAACCCAGAGCCTTTCTTATTTTTCCCATTTTTGTGAGGGTCGAGCACACGAGCTGTGAGACTTCCTCATCCATACAGTTTCCTGCCGTACCCGCCTGCAGGAGGTCAGGCTGCATCATTTCGAGCAGGATGCGGTATGAAGGTTCGGGCCTGGTTTCAAGGTTGAAGGTATCGTTCAAAACCTCGATATCTCTCTGGACTTCCTTCAGGCAGGCTCCCGAGAGGAATCGGGAGGCTACATTGAGGTCCAGGTACCCGGATGCAAAACTCAGGTCACTGGCAAGGGAAGGGAAATATTTTGTAAGCAGCCTTTCACAGGCCTCATCGCCAAGTTTTTCCCGTGCTTCTTTGAGAGCAGTACCTGTACCTATGAATTCGGGAGGCAGGCCTATGGAGTAGAGGGCGCCGGTAAACTTGATAGCCCGTGGGAGGTGCAGGTTTTCTGCAGGCATGCTGGCATTGAGTTCTTTTCCGATGTCACTGCGGCAGAGCCTGATTATGCCAGAAATATCAGGAGCACTTCTTGAATAACCGCCGCTTCCACTGTGCATCAGGCGGTCCCGCTGCTGGGGGAGAAGGTCGGCAAGCTGGTTTATAGTGGAGGACAGTTCGCGTATAATGCGGCTGTACCTTGTCCCGAAAATCCCTATAAGGTTTACGAGCTCTTCCTTTTCTTCGAGGGAAAAGAGCTCAGGGGTTTCGGGCAGCTTCTTTTTTGCAAGGTTCACAAGGGCTTCAGCGTCCCCTTTTTCATGGCTGTACCTGACAGCTGACTGCAGGGTGATTGTTCCGATGCCCCTGTACTCCCTGAAGAAGTTTTCCGCATTTTTCAGGTCCAGGTGCCCTCTGAAAGGCAGAGTCCCTGCTCCGAATATGATGCCCATCTCGGTGTCAAGCTCTGATTCCAGTTCGGAAATCCCGTTTATGGCGTATTTGCATGAGAGGGTGCTTGCCACATGCCCGAAAGAAAGGGCTGAGTCGGATTTGCCCAGGAAGACCCTGAATTTTTCGGGGGCTGTCCCAAAACGTTCTTTCCAGGCAAAAAGCGTACTTTTTGCAAGTTCCTTTGCATTTAGCAGCGCAGGAGCATCCTCTATAAGGGGAATTATACGCGGGACCTCCATTTCAAACCCGAATTCCTTTTTTGCAAGCTCGCTTACATCTACCATATGCTGCTGGGCATCAATGATTTCCCTGACTGTGCCTGTCATGGGGTGCACGAATTCATTGATTGCCTGGACATCCGAGTATTCAAGGGCACTATGGTTGGCTTCGGCAATAGACATCATTACCATAAGCTGCCTGAACCGGTTCTCCTGGACTGCACTTGGAGCCCGGGGAGTGATAAAAACATCTTTTCCGGGCACAAGGCCTGTTTCTTCTATGAATTTTGATACGACCTGGACATTCTGATGATAGGGAGTTGCCTTTCCCTCATAATCCGGCATATATTCGTCACAGCCGAATACCACTGCAGCTTCAATGGCTTCCCCAGGCTCTTCCTGTGTGGATATGTACCTTGATGCAGAGTCCGGGTGCTGCGTGCACATAACTTTCGGATAAGTTGTTTTCCTGCTCATGAAATTGAACCCTCAATGCTCAATAGGGCAAATTTTTAGATTTTTATTTTTTTTGTTTCTTTTTGTTGACTGCCAGATCAATTGCCTTATTGACCTTATTGTTAACCGTGAAATAAACTTAAACTGGCAGCGGAAGAGTACGTTTACTTAGAGATAAATGTTTTCGTTAACAATACGTTGACAATACTTTGACATTTAAGTATCGGCTTTGAAACTGTTTGCTATATATGCATTAAAATACAGCATATACATAGTATCTAAAGGATATTGATATCAAAAGTATACTCAAATTATCTTACAAATTAATTCCGAGAAAAAAGGAAACAACGAAAGAATCAATGATACGAATCAATGATACGAATCAATGATACGAATCAATGATACGAATCAATGATACCGCAAAAAAGTCTGAGGTAACAAAATGTACTGCGATCAGTGCCCTGAAGTTTTGAGTGGAAAAGGCTGTACAAAAAACGGACCCTGCAAGAAGCAGAGAGATGAGCTCTCAAGAGCCAAAAGCCAGGGCGAAAAAGATGGATTAAGTTTGCCAGCCCGGTTAAAAGGCATGCTGGGCGTTTTCAAGAAAAAACAGAAAAAAAGTATTGATTGAATTTTGATCTTTGGCCATCACGCATCTTTTTAATCCACTTCTATTCAGTTTTCTGTTTACTCTTCTCCCATTTCCCTTCTGAATTCTACGTAATCTCTTTCTACTTCTTCGAGTTTTACTTCTTTGAGTTCTATGCCTTCGAGTTCCATGTCTTTGAGTTCGTATTCCATTTTATTTACCCCCATGATCGAGATAGTTACAGTCTATATTTATTTTTGTTGTCCATACCTTAAATTATTTTCTGTTGAATTAACATTCATCCCCATTTTGAAGACTGAAATACACTTATATATAGATTTCTGTTAACCATTCATCTTAGTACAACATGTGAATAGTTTACATTTCTTACTCTTATTTATGAGACTGATGAATGCAGCAAAGATATTCTTAAATGAAAGTTGAAGCATTTCCATCTCTCATGCATAACAGTTCGGGGCCAGAACTCATCCTTGGCATAAAAAACTTTGCAGGGCTTGAGGCATGTTCCAGGTATGCTGATGCCGTCTATTTTTCAACGGATAGGCTCAGCCTGAGAGCAAAGGCAAAAGAGATCACCCTTGAAACTCTGGAAGATTTTGTATATGAGGTCAAGGCACGGGAGCTTAAGGCTTATCTGGCTGTAAACTCAGCCGTAAATGAAGCCAGGCTTGATGAAGTAGAAGAAGTGGTAGATGCAGCTGTAAAAGCTGGAGTAGATGCAGTTATCGCCTGGGATCCGGCTGTCATCCTTAAGGCACGTAAAGCCGGGCTCAGGGTCCATATCTCCACACAGGCAAACGTTACGAACCACGAAACTGCAGAGTTTTACAGAACCCTTGGAGCAGAGCGTATAGTGCTTTCAAGGGAACTTTCCCTGGAAGAGATCCGGAAAATCAGGCAGCAGACTGAGATAAAAGTCGAAACTTTTGTTCACGGCGCGATGTGTATGGCAGTTTCAGGAAGGTGCCACCTTTCGGCATACGTCCTTGGAAAATCCGGGAACTGTGGGGAATGCACCCAGCCCTGCCGCTGGGAATGGGAGCTGCACGGAGAAAATGGGCTTGTTACGGAAAGCAGGGGGAAATACCTTCTCAGTGCAAAAGATTTATGTATGATCGAGCATGTGCCGGAACTTATTGAAGCCGGGATAGATTCATTTAAGGTAGAGGGCAGGCTGCGGGACCCCGGATATCTGGAAGTGGTCTCCCGCTGCTACAGGGAAGCAATTGATGCCTGCAAAGAAGGAAGCTATACCCGCGAAAAAGCAGATGCGTGGAGATCCGAGCTGTCTTCTGTGTATAATAGAGGCTTTTCCACCGGGTTTTACTTCGGAGTTCCGGGCCTGGAAGGCTTCTCTCCTGAAAAAGGCATGAACGCCTCGGAAAAGAAACGCCGGGCTGCAGGAGTTGTAGAAAATTATTATCCCAAACAGCAGGCTGCAGCAATAAGACTGCTTGAAGAAGGACTTGCAATAGGAGACGAAATCCTTATCGAAGGAAGCACTACCTATCTGAAGCAGCAGGTCCGCTCTCTTATAAAAAAAGGCATGCTTCTGCAAACAGCTGAAAAAGGGGATGAAGTCGGTCTTGCCGTTGATAAGGCGGTCAGAAAAAACGACCGAATATTTATAATCTGATTAATTGTATTATCTAAGTAAACTAGTATAATTCAATTAAAATATTATAACAGTATCTATATATTGGATTCTTCCTTATACGGATTACGGCTTACGGAAACAACTGAAACGAGTTGGTTCAGTTATTCAGGATAAGCTCATTTATTCAGTATTATTCAGTATAATACTCATCTGGCAGGACAAATTTCCAGCCGGGTAAATTGACTCGATTGGTGGCCAGCCATATGATCAATAATATGGTTTACAGTCAAATCCTGGACTGTAAACAATTTCGATAAACAATTTCGATAAACAATTCTCTGACCGATAAATAAGGTGATATTTTGATAAGCGTCAACGAAATGGGATCATACGTCATTGAAGAGATGCTCGACTGGAGCGAAGACCTGAAAACGGAAGTAATTAAGCTTGAAAACGGCGCCACGATCATTGACTGTGGAGTTAAAGCCGAAGGTGGATATGAAGCCGGGATGTACCTGGCAAGACTCTGCCTTGCTGACCTTGCTGACCTTAAATACAGCACCTTTGACCTCAACGGCATCAAATGGCCTGCCATCCAGGTGGCAACTGACAACCCGGTAATTGCCTGTATGGCTTCCCAGTACGCAGGCTGGAGAATCTCAGTAGGAGGTTACTTCGGGATGGGTTCAGGCCCTGCACGTGCACTCGGTTTGAAACCCAAAGAGCTCTATGAGGAAATCGGGTATGAGGATGATTTCGAAGCTGCGGTCCTTGTCATGGAATCCGACAAGATCCCTGATGAGAAAGTGGTCGAGTATATTGCAAAACACTGCAGTGTGGACCCTGAAAACGTCGTGATCGCCGTTGCCCCTACAGCTTCCATTGCAGGCTCTGTCCAGATCTCAGCCCGTGTTGTAGAAACCGGTATCCACAAGTTCGAATCCATAGGTTTTGATATCAACTGTATCAAGAGCGGGTACGGAATTGCCCCTATAGCCCCGATTGTCGGAAACGATGTCCAGTGCATGGGCTCAACCAATGACTGTGTAATCTACTGCGGCGAGACTAACTATACAGTCCGCTTCGAAGGCGAACTGGCTGAACTGGAAGACTTTGTAAAGAAAGTCCCCTCAACAACCTCCGGTGATTTCGGAAAGCCCTTCTACCAGACCTTCAAGGCAGCAAACTTTGACTTCTTCAAAGTTGACGCAGGCATGTTCGCTCCTGCCAGGGTAACCGTAAACGACCTCAAGAGTACAAAGACCATTTCAAGCGGCGGGCTCTATCCCGAAATCCTGCTCGAATCCTTCGGAATCAGGAACGTTTGAAAGGGCATTTGCTCTTTTTTACTTTTTTACTTTTTCTCTGCTTTTTCTGCTTTTTTTCTGTTTTTGTACTTTATCTCTAATTTTTCTGTTTTTTTCTGTTTTTGTACTTTATCTCTGCTTTTTCTGCTTTTTTCTATTTTTGTACTTTATCTCTGCTTTTTCTGCTATTTCTTTGATTTTGTTCTTTCTTGATGAGCTGGAGAGGGCTAATTCGAAGAGTTATAGCTTTTCTGTGCGTCCAGTTTTCCATTATAATAGAATCGTGAACTGCCCCCATCTGTCGGGCTGATGCCCTCCGAGGAAGGGGACTTCCCGCTGTGCCTCCGCGCTCCCAGAGTTAGATGTAAGCATTTACGTTCAAAACCATGTTCCCAAATACAGAGAGATGCAGTGCCGGATCACAAATGTACTACATAAATGAGAAATATGGAGGAGAATCAAAATGGAGAGTATCATGGCACCCGGTCATGGATAATTGAAGAAATAAAACCGAAGAATAAAACAGTTTTATGGTATGGAAAGGTCTCTGGCAGAAAGAAAGGTCATAAAGGGCGCATGTAATGTTCTCATTGAGATATTTTCTAAGATTGGAGCTATAATTAATTAAAAATGGAATCACTTGATTTGAAAGTAATAACAAGATTCATAAAGTGGCAATGAGGATATATATAAAGGGACTGGGATAAAAATCAAATTAATTGTAACATTAACGAAGTAATGAAAAAAGCCACATACTAAATTTGCAACTGCATAAGTCCCGTAGTAATATTATTGATTTACTCCAGATAAGACTTTTATTATTCACGGGTTATTTAAATAGTTGAAGCCATTAAATGCTAAAAATGGATCTGAATTTTGACAATCCTGGAAGATAATTAAAGTATCGGAATTATAATATAAAATGTAACATTTAGTAACACGCATACATAGTAAAGTGACAAGACAGTAGACAATTCTTTCCAAACCCAACTTATTTATATCTGTATCGAAGAATAAATATAAATAAAATTATTAAGGATGATACTCGACGGATGGAAAAGGGAAACTATGCGTGTACTAAACTTTGCACGGATCTAAGAAAAACAGGCATAGTATACTTGATGATTTCTAATTAACATAATTTTAATCCTTTTAATTCACACAATAATTCCCTCCTAAATCCTGCTTATTCGGGGGCTCAAAAGCCCTGAACACTCAAAATTAACCACATGTGTATGGCAAACTGCTTTAATTTATTTACCAAAGTACCAAAAATCTTTTATAACACGGTCACATAAGCCCAGAATGTCAACTCAGGAATTCAATAATGGGTTAATGAAACCTGTTTCAGAGGAGTTGACCCGGCTAAAGGTCGTGATTAATTAAAACAGGAGATATTGATCAGAAGGAGTAATGTCCCATGGTCAATAGCAAATTTTGATTGGTAGAAGCCAGAACTTCTTATGTCCTGCCACCTCCAGTGACCAGTCCCTAGAAAAGTGATTGGAGAGTGGAAACTCTGTGTGCAAAGTGTCCGGCCCACATAAATCGCAGAGAACCGAATTGGATAGGTTCAAAAATATTGCGCAGACGTAATATAAAATTTTGAATAATGCATAGGTCCGACCTGATCAGATGTTTGGCATAGAGCCGACCTGATTGGATAGTTCGGAAAAAAAAGTATTACGAGTACGTAATATGGAATTTTGAAAAATATTTGGGAAAAGTAAAGAATTACCCTATATCATTTTGATTTACTTAATCCCTAGAATCCAACCCAAAGGTGATACGATGCTAAATAGACAACTAGGAACCCTATTCCTGGTAACATGCCTTATTTTAACAACCGTACCTGCTGCACTAGGCGGCCAGAATACGCAAACCGTAACTGTTGCCGGAGACGGAAGCGGAGATTACAACTGTGATGGAGTAGACGATCATGTCCAGATTAACCAGGCTCTTGAATATGCAGCAAATAATCCTGGCACAACCGTCCAGCTTAAAGGCCCATTCACATATGACATAGGCGATTCTCTTCTGATAGGCAGCGAAACAACCCTTGAAGGAGATTCCGATGTAACAATTAAGCTCGCCAAAGGACTACCGGTCTGGGGTGGGCGTGAGAGCAGTATTGCAGAAAAGAAAGCTATGCTTATGATCAGAGGCAGTTCTGCAAGCAATGTTACAATAGGAAACTTAACTGTTGATGGTAGTCAGAGTGACTATTATCCTGACGTCAGGCTTGGAACTTCCTGTTATAACATGGCAACCATAGTAAATTGTAATGGATTAACAATCCAGAACGTTACATTCCAGAACGGATGTAATGATGCCATGCTTATTTCACAATCCAGCAACATAATGATAGACACGGTAACCGTGAACAAATGCGGACATGACGGTGTATATGCCTATCATGTAAATGGCATTACAGTTAAGAACTCTAACTTTATTAACCGAACTAATTCGTCCGTTCGTTTCGATTCCGTTACCGACGGAGTCATGCAAAACAATGAATGTACTACATCCGGTGGCGGATATGCAGGCTTAGAATTACAGGGAACTCTTGTAAACATAGAAGCTTCTGGAAACTATTTCCATGACCTGGCTGCTCCTGCAATAGTACATTTAAACACAAAAGAAACAAATGTAAACATCCACGATAATAGAATTGAAAATTGTGGATAAGGAACTTTATTTATTGGGAAACTCTCAGTTCATTAACTGAGAGCCAATTCGATTTATTTTTTTGGAACATATAATTCAGATTAAATATCATCTAATGACCAATCTCTAAAAAGTGATTGGAAGGTGGAAACTCTGTGTTCAACGTGTCCGCCCCGCATCAATTTATCTTATTGCGCTGTTTTCGCACTGTTTTTTGTTACATCTGAAAAATGCTTTTGCTTCTTATCATGAAATTAGCTGGCATGAGCATAGCTGGCATGAGCATAGCTAGCATGAGCAGCATAAAACTCTAAAATCTAGCTCCTATAATAGCTTCTCAGGCTCTGGTTGTTTTCGGATACCTTTGCTTAATCGGGAAATTTTTGAATCTTTTTGGCTGCCCTATTTTTGTTGCAATTTTTATTACATTCGGTAATAATATGCCTCCGGATATATGTTAAATTTGAGCTGCTTTTGGTTCTCAACTCAACTTATTTAAGGAGATATTCCCAATCTTATTGTAGAAACAGATAAAAATTACAAAAAATATTGCCGCAAAGAAAGTTCTCAAAAAGCAGAATTTTAATGAAACATCATAAGGAGAAGATTTAGGAGAAGATTTTCATGCCGATAATAAACACATCTCAAGGAGTAGGAGGAATCCTGAATAGTTTCAGGGGCCTTGTCGAAGGAGCAGAAAAGATTACTTTTGTTGGGACTCCGGGCTTTTGCACTCCTTTTGCCGAGCTTCTGGGTTTCGTGGTCAGGGACCGAAAACTTGCTTTCATCCCCAATATGGACTTTGAAAAAGCCAGGTCAGTCTCCATGACCCCCGAGGGGATGCAGCTTGGCGGACCTGCAGATGCCCATGCTGATGCGGTTGTCCTGCTCGGCGGGCTTGCGATGCCAAAGATCGGCACCGGGCCTGAAAAAGCTAAAGAAATCGCAAAAAAGGTTCTCGAAGGCTCGGCTAAAGGAAAAATTATCGGAGTCTGTTTCCAGTCGATGTTTCTGCAGCAGAAATGGGACGAGGTTATCAACTTTGATTATATCATTAATGCAGACCTGTCTGTTGAAGTACTTCAAACCTGAAACTGCATGAAATACACTAATTATATTGCTTAAAGCAGTTTACTTACTGCTTAAAGTGGTTTTTAACAAATTATTTTTTATTTATTCTTTATTATCGAAGCCAGATCTTATCGAAGCCAAATATTGCTGATTTTCAGGTGATCCTTTATTTTTCAGGTGATCCCCTATTTTTCAGGTGATCTTTCATGCCCATTACCATTCATGCTAGAAAAAATATTCATGCTGAAAAAATAGTATTTCAGTAAAAAAAGGAAGCTAGCAACACCTATATCAAAGATTGTTGTGAAAAACAATAATTGTTCCTGCAATAATATGGAACATGGTATATAAAAGAGATAAGTTGGTTAATATTTTCAGTTCCTCTAATTAAATCCGAATCCCTTAACTTCAGAAAAAGATGTAATTCTTGATCAAGGGCTATTTTAGGAAGAAAAGGGCAGGAAAAGGGCAGGAAAAAGGTTTAATTCGATTTTCAGAGAATTGATAGAGTTTTTCTTTTTCTGAGTTTCTGTCTATCATAATCTATCAATATCTATCAAAATCTATAAAATTGATAGAAAATGACAGGATTCGAAAAATAGAAAGGAAAAATTCCAGGTCATCTAGCCCATAAAGGAACCTGAGCTTTGGGCTTCAGGCAAGCTAAGATTTAAACCAACATATGAATTAATTATATTTCTGATCCCGTCTATTATAAGCATCATAAGGGGACTATATTCATCAGGCTAATATCCATCAGATTATTTGTCAACCTCCTCGTTATCCCATACCTTTTAATATTCCCAACACCGTAATTACGCAGACCTATATACTCATAATCATATTCAGGTGACTTTTTCAATGTATTCCGACCGCATAAATGCATTACCGCCATACCTTTTTGCAGCGATTGATGAAGCTAAGGACGAAATGATTGCAAAGGGAGTGGACGTGATCGACCTCGGGGTAGGAGACCCTGATTTACCGACCCACCCCCACATTGTGGAAGCTTTGCGCGAAGCTGTCCTTGACCCGAATACGCACCAGTATCCTTCTTATGCAGGAATGCCCCAGTTCAGGAAGGCGGCAGCTGAATGGTGTGAGAAATATAAGGGAATTAAGCTCGACCCTGCAACTGAAGTCCTTTCCCTGATAGGGTCAAAGGAAGCGGTTGCACATATCCCGCTAGCCTTTGTCAATCCGGGAGATGTCGTGCTCTATACCGAGCCAGGGTACCCTGTCTACAAGATCGGGACTCTTTTTGCGGGTGGGGAGCCGTATCCACTGCCGCTGAAGGCCGAGAACAACTTCCTGCCTGACCTGGACTCGATTCCGGCAGATGTCCTGAAAAGGGCGAAGCTCTTCTTCTTCAACTACCCGAACAATCCCACCTCGGCAACCGCGGACATGGCATTCTTTGAAAAGGTCGTTGAGTTCTGCAAGAAAAACGATATCATTGCAGTGCACGACAATGCCTACTGCCAGATGACCTACGATGGATACGAGGCTCCCTCCTTCCTTGCAGCAAAAGGCGCAATGGATATCGGTATGGAACTCTACTCCCACTCCAAGACCTACAACATGACCGGCTGGAGGCTCGGGTTTGCAGTAGGAAACAAAGCTCTCATAAAGGGGCTCGGGAAAGTTAAGTCCAACGTAGACTCAGGCGTCTTTGATGCGATCCAGATCGCAGGCATTGCAGCGCTTTCCTCTTCCCAGGCCTGCGTTGATGATGCCAACCTGGTCTACGAAGAGAGACGCAACGCCCTTATTGAAGGGCTCAAAGCCATGGGCCTTGAAGTAAACCCACCAAAAGCCACCTTCTACGTCTGGGCTCCTATCCCGAAAGGCTTTACTTCGATCAGTTTTGCAAAACTCCTCCTCGAAGAAGCCGGAATCGTCGCAACCCCCGGAGTCGGCTTCGGAGACGCCGGCGAAGGCTACATCAGGTTTGCCCTCACCAAGCCTGTTGATAGGATCAAAGAAGCTGTAGAAAGGATGAAGAAGCTGCAGTTCTGATCCGAAAAATTCCTGAAACCGGGCTAAGAGTCAGACTCAGAGTCGGATTCAGAGTCAGAGTCAGAATCAGAGTTGGATTCAAAGACGGATTCAGAGTAAACCAAAAAAGGTCAAAAAAGGCGGCATACCTTAAAAAGCCGCCTAAAATCTATTTTTAAATCAAATTCCTTAAGTCTGCCAGCTTTTCGGTTTAGGGTTACATTTCCGGAAGCCTGACCAGAAAAGCATTTCTTTTTTAAGCAATAAATCCTAAGTGGACCAGCATGCCAGATCCCATAAAAGAACCAACCAAAGAATCGGTCACAGAACCTGCCAGCCATCCGATCAAAGAACACTTCCGGCTCAAGGAAACCATAGTAACGATCGCAGCCGACGACCAGGCCCATATAGAAGCTGCAAAAACAGCTATCGAGGTACACAGGGCAGCCCTTGAAACTTACATCCTTTCCGACCCTTATTTTCAGATAACTCTCGAACCCTACGCCTGCCCGAAAAACGCCCCTGAAGTCGTCCGCAGGATGGTAAAAGCAGGAAACACTATGGGAATAGGGCCAATGAGTGCGGTTGCAGGCACAATTTCTGCCCTTGCCGTGGAAGCAATGGTAAAAGCCGGAGCAAAATACGCTATTGTCGATAACGGTGGGGACATTGCACTTATCAATGACCGACCGGTGGTGGTCGGGATCTATGCAGGGCAATCTCCTATTAAAAACCTGGGATTAATTTTCGAGCCCCGGGACTCGATCACAGGTATCTGTACCTCGGCAGGGACAGTGGGGCCTTCAATCAGCTTCGGGATGGCGGATGCAGCGGCAATTTTCTCGGATGACGTTTCTCTAGCGGATGCAGCGGCAACGGCATTGGGAAACGAAGTCGGGATAGGAAAGGAATCTATTGAAGCTGCATTTAAAGCCGTAAAAGACGTGCCAGGAATAAAAGGCGCACTCGTAATTCAGGGAGAGTACATCGGAATGTGGGGAAAAGTGCCGAAAATTACGCGAGCCGATGTAAGGCATGAGTATATCACCAAGGCGTGAATACTTTTATTAAGGAACTTCTACATAAATAATTACGTAAATATTAACAGATATTATATATAGATATATTTTAATGGAGCTTCGGCCACAGACATGAGATTTTTTAATGGACAGCTGAAAAGCGTGGCCGAACAGGAAGTTTTTGACAAAGCAGGCTGGATAAAGTGAACCGGATAAAGTGAGCTGGAAAGGCTGCTATATCCTTAATGTTAAAAATACCAGACCGGAGGAATCACATGCCTGGGGGCTATACTGGAAAGATCCTGGAAGTTGACCTTGACAGCGGCGAGCTTAAAGACTCACCGCTTGACGAAGAAATGGCAAAGATGTACCTCGGAGGCAAGGGGCTTGGCCTGAAACTCGTATACGATGAGTTCAGATCGGACATGCACCCCTTTGACCCTGACAACCTGCTTATTTTTGCAACCGGGCCTGCTACCGGGCAAAAGTTTCCCACAAGCGGGCGTTACCATATCGTCTGCAGCAAGTCCCCCCAGACCGGGACCGTGGGCAGCGGGAATTCCGGAGGAAAATGGGGCCCCTTCCTGAAATTTGCAGGGTATGACGCTGTAATCGTGCGGGGGATCTCAAAGGAGCCGGTCTACCTGAGCATCGTGGATGGAAAAGCCGAGCTTGTGCCGGCCCCGGAACTCTGGGGGATGACGGTCCACGCGGTTACGGACGAACTGACGGAAAGGAGCGAAAACCCGAAAAAGACCTCGGTTGCATGCATCGGGCCTGCGGGAGAAAACCTGGTCCCCTTTTCCGGCATCATGAACGACAAGTACCGAACTGCAGGGAGGACGGGGCTTGGGGCTGTCATGGGGAGCAAGAAGTTAAAGGCGGTCGTGGTTTCCGGGAGCCAGAGGGTTGAACCTGCAAACCGGGAACTTATGGAAGATAGAGCCATAGAGTCCATGAAGCGCATCAGGGAAAACCCGATTACAGGCCCGAAGGGAGGACTTCACACCTACGGAACCGCGGTTCTTGTGAATATCCTCAACGAAAGCGGGGCCTACCCGACCCGGAACTTCCAGGAAGCCTACTTCCCGGATGCCGACGAGCAGAGCGGGGAGACCCTTGTCAAAAAATACCTGACCGGCCGCGGAGGCTGCTGGGGCTGTCCGATTGTCTGTGGACGGAAATCCGATGTGCCCGATGGGCCCTACAGTGTCCGGGATACCGAAGGCCCGGAGTACGAGACCATCTTTGCCTTTGGTTCCGACTGCGGGATAACGGAACTCGACGCCCTGATAAAGGCCAACCACCTCTGCGACGAACTGGGGCTTGACACTATCTCCATGGGAGGTACTATCGCCTGTGCCATGGAACTCGTGGAGAAAGGGAAAATCCCGCCGGAAAAACTGTACGGCATGAACCTGCGCTTCGGAGACCCCGGTTCAATGATCGAAGCCATCTGGAGGACCGCCTACCGAGCAGGGATCGGAGCTGACCTTGCCCTGGGTTCGAGAGCCCTCGCGGAAAAATACGGGGCCCCGGAATGCTCAATTGCTGTCAAGGGCATGGAACTGCCCGCCTACGACCCCCGCCCAATCCAGGGGATAGGCCTGAACTACGCAACCGCAAACCGCGGCGGTGACCATGTCTACGGCTACACTATCTCCCCTGAAGTCCTGGGCCTGCCAGAAAAGCTCGACCCCTACTCAGTCGAGGACAAGCCCAGGTGGACAATTCTCCTCCAGGACCTGACCTCAGCCATCAACTCCTCCGTAGTCTGCCTCTTTACCTCGTTTGCCCTGGGTCTGCCCGAGTATTCGGGGATGCTGGCAGCGGTTACTGGCTTTGACCTTGACGCAGACAAGCTCCTGAAACTCGGGGAGAGGATCACAAACCTCGAGAGGCTGATGAACAACATGTACGGGCTCGATCGGAATGAAGACGTCCTCCCAAAGCGCCTTACCGAAGAGCCAATCCCGGCCGGTCCCGCCAAAGGCCAGATTTCCCATGTCCCGGAAATGATCGACGAATACTACAGGCTCAGGGGCTGGATTGACGGGAAGCCGACGGAAGGGAAGTTGAAGGAACTCGGGATCGTCTGAAGGATCAACCGAGGGGCCTGAGAACCCCCTTCTCACTTTTTCCATTATTTCATTTCATATCTATTCATTTCTTTTTCCGGAGAGATAGGCTTGAAAGTACACATAAAGTTCCTTGCGACTATCCGTGAAATCACCGGAGAGCCCGAAATCGAGCTTGAGATCCACTCAGGGGACACCGTGGAAGCGGTCATGAGGACTCTGGAACACCGGTACGGGATAGAATTAAAAGAAGCTACGACAGGCACTACTGCTGGTGGGATCCCGAAAATCAGGATCCTGGTAAACGGGAGAGACATGGAGTTTCTTTCAGGGCTTGAAACCGAACTGAAAGCCGGGGATGTTATGGTCCTTATCCCTCCGGTTGCCGGAGGGTGAAAACGGAATATTAAGAAATTGTTCTCCCCTCACTGAGGGCTGAAGCCAGCTTTTCAACCATGCAAGAAAAATAGCAGGTGAATACATGTTGGTATTAAAATAAACTGAAATCAACAATGTCACCTGACCCGGCAAATAATTCTCTTGAATCCCGGCAACCGTTTTCAACCCACAGGTAAATATCGGACGCCTCCGCCAGCTTGTCTGGCGGCCCTGCAAAAAAAGGAAGAAAGAGGAACGAAAAAAGAAAAAGGAGGTAAAAAGAGAGTCGAAAAAGAGTATTTTTCAGATAAAAATTGATTTATCTTTCTTTGGCATCTTTACAGGTTTTCAGGTTGCTTTTACTTGCTGGTTTTTTGTTGATTTATTGTTGATTTATTGTTGATTTATTGTTGATTTATTGTTGATCTCTTAAAGGCTTCCCCGGTCAGTTCTGTCTGTTAGTTTTTTGCAGTGTTTTCAGTAGTTTTCACTTTCTGGCTTTTTCTTCTTTCCTTTCTCTTCTTTTCTCTTTTTCTTTTCTGTATTTTTAGGAAAGACCGCTCTCCTGCGTCGAGCGTGACAAAAACGACTCAATATAGCGAATAAGGTTGTATGGGTCAAAGAAATCGTAATTTAGTCCGCTGAACGAAGTTCATTATTAACGTCTATAAGTTAGTCCTCTTGAGCGCAGCGAAAAGGACCGCGGGCTGTTGCGATTACATAACAACTCCCAGAAAATCTCCGATTTCCTGTGATCCCGAATCGCAACTCGGGCAGCAAAAAAAGAAAGTGGAAGGGAAAATGATTTCCCTTCACTGTATTAACAGTTCAGGTTTTTTTGTTCTCCTTTTTTGTCCTCCTTTTTTGTCCTCCTTACTTCTTTTTCAACAGGAACAGTACGGAAAGAATTCCCGAAACTGCAAAGACAATCCCAAAGCCCGGACTTTTCTTTTCTTCTGAGGTCGTTTCCGGAACTTCGTTACCCGTTATTTTCTGTGCCTCATCTCCGGAGCCTGGAGTTTCTGCCGGCGTTATCGTAACGGCACCTTTCTTTTCCCCTGTAATCGAGTAGTAGGAAAAGCCAGGGGTTTCTGCTCTGAAGTAGAAGAATTCGGCGTCTTCCCCGGTTTTTTCGGTTGAAAGCTGGACCCAGGCATTTTCATGGAAGCGGTTCAGAACGAGGGTTGCTTCATCGATCATATTTTCTTCCATCCAGCTGCGTGGGACCTTAAAGTCAATCACGGCACTCTCAAACGTCCCGGATTCCCCAAAGAACTGGCTCCCGATCACTATGTTCATGTACTGGAAGACCACGCCTTCCGGACCTTCCAGAATCGTTTTTGGCAGGCCGTTCAGGGTCTCCACTTTCCCGGTCACTGTCCCGGCATTTGTCCCTGAAACAAAACTGATGCCCGTAACACTGCATCCGGGGCCACTGAATGTAAACTCCGCCTGCTGGCCTGCGAGTACCTGCTGCCTGGAAACATCCACTACCTGAACGTTGACAGAAGGCACTCCAGAGACGCCACTGAAAATGGCTGACCGGCTCCCGCTACTCCCCCTGTGTTCCTCTTCTTCTACTTCTTCTCCGCCATCGGTAACTTCGGGAGGGTTGTAGAGGGGAAGGCTGTCAAATTGGTTTCCGGATCCCGGAATCTCGTAAGGGAGGTCACAGAACCCGTCCCCATCTGCGTCAGGAGTGGTTTCGGAAAAGCCTGTCCCCTTCGGGTTTGCCCAGCAGTTGCCTCCGATATACGGGTCCCCGAGGATATTTGGCTCTTCAGTCTTGCTGACGTTCCAGGTGTTTCCGGAACATTCCCCCATCAACTCGACGTTCAGAAAGTCGCTTGAGAAGAAATTGTTGTAGATGCTGTTATTGCAAGAATCATAAAGGGTGAGCCCTTCATCGTTATTACTCACACGGTTTCCGACCAGACTTGAATTCGTCGTATTGTAAAGATAAATGCCGTATATGTTATGCTCAAGCACCTGGTCTCTGACTGTTATATTCTCGCAGTCAACAAGATACACTGTCCCTGCATTGGAAGAAGCATCGAGCACCCTGTCGGATTCCCCTACAAGGTAGTAAATGGGCTTGCCGTCCACAAGGTTGCTGGTATCGATATCCCCGATTACACCTGCTATAAAAGGCAAAGCTCCGAAGTTGTACTCGTTACCTGAAATAAGATTATTTCTCAGGACGCTGGAATCGGAAGCAAGAATGAGCCCGAACTCGTTTTCTGAGATGCTGTTGTTGTTCAGTTTGTTGTTTTCCCCGGCAACAGAAAAGATTCCACACATATTATTCTCAACAGTGTTGTTTGAACAGTTGCTGTCGCTGTTGAACATGCCCAGAATCCCAAAATAACTGCCAGAAAGGACATTCCCGCTTAAACTGCAGCCAGATACCCCTTCCAGATAAATCCCTGCCTTGCTGGCCTCTGAAGCTCCGGACACGGTAAACCCGCTGATCGTCACGGAATCGGCAATCACGTTGAAGACGTGTTCTTCGGGATCAGCCGCACGGACAATGGTATCTTCAGGGTACCCAGAGGAAGAAATGATGCTGACCGATTTGTTCACCTTTATGTTTTCCGTATAAGTGCCCGGGCTTACAAGAAGCGTATCCCCTTCCCACGCAGCATTTACAGCCGCCTGGATTGAGGAAAAAGCCCCAGCTCCGGAACCCACAGTGAGGGTCAGAGGGATACCCGGTTCCCTGCAGATGGGCAGGTAATCCTTACTTTCGGTCATGGAGTTGATAACGTAAGGAGTGTCTCCGATCCCATTTCCGTCAGCATCAGAGCCCGCATAATCGCTCCAGTAGTTTCCTGAAGTAGTATTCCATACATTATGTCCCGTGTCCTTAACGTTCTTTATGTTGTGGAACGAATTTCCGTATATGGTGTTATTTTCGGCTACTGTGATCCAGATCCCGAATTCCGAGTTATTTGAAATCGTGTTGGAAGACAGGACATTATCCGAAGTGAAATCTTCCCCGGTCCAGCCCTGAAGAACAATGCCGTGGAAGTTGTCCAGAGCTCTGTTCCCTGAAAGGGTATTGTGCTGGCTTATGGTCAGGTCAAATCCGCTTTCACTGTTCGAATTTGCAGTGTTTGCTGTCAGGTTGTTGTAGTCCGAACCCAACAGACAAAGCCCGTTAGTATTGTTATAAGCACTGTTTTCCAGGAAAGTGTTGCCATTGGAGTAGTCTGCCTGAATTCCTACATTACTCCCTGAGGCATTGTTTCCGCTTATGTTGTTACGTCCGGACTCGGAAAGATAGATGCCGTATGCCGAATTTTCGGCCAGGGTGTTGTTTGCCAGGGTGTTTCCTGAAGAGGACGTCAGGTAAATTCCCCGCGAATTGTCTGAAAATTCATTGCCCTCTACCGTATTGTTCCCGGAGTCCTCGAGGTACACTCCATACCGGTTGCCGGAGAACGTATTGTTTTCAATTGCTGCTCTTTCCGTTCTGGAAAGGTAGACCCCAAACCGTCCGTCCCGGAACACCAGGTCCCGGACTGTTACGTTCAGGCAGTTAAGCAAACAAACAGAACCCGCATCAGATTCTGCATCCAGGACATAGTCGGAGACTTCGGAAAGGATGTACAGGGACTTTCCATCCAGCAGGTTGCTTGACTCCACCTCAGGCACACTTTGCGAAGCACAGTCTCCTTCAATTCCAAAGTTGTAAGTGTTCCCTTCCATTCTATTACCGGAGAGGGATTTCCATTCCGAATCTTCAATGTAAAGCCCGTAGTAATTTGAATCTGCGCTGTTGTCCGTGATATTCAAGCCTGAGGAATCCAGGATGTAGAATCCGATGTCATTTTCTGACGAGCTAAGGTTCTCAAAGTGGGAATCCACCGTATTGTATAGGTAAAGCCCGTAGTAATTTCCGGAGAGGTTCAGGTCCCGGACTGTCACATTCTGGCAGTCAATACAATAAATAGTCCCTGCATCCGAACCTGAATCTAGGACAAGGTCGCTTTCGTTTACAAGATAATAGATAGGCTTGCCGTCAACTGTGTTGCTTTCGTCAATATCCTGTTCAGTCGAAGCTTTCGGAATTGCAAAATTGTAAGAGTTGTTTTCCATACTGTTGTTTCTCAGGCTATTTCCTTCCGAGTCGTACAGATAGATTCCGATTTCATTGGATTCGGCCCTGTTCCCGTTCAGGGTACAGTTCCCTGAACCAATAATATAAATTCCACAGCAATTGTCCGAAAGTACGTTTCCGCTTATGTTGCAGTCCCTGGCCTCATAGAGCCAGATGCCGGCGGTAGCGTAGGAGGAAGAAGAATAATATTCAGACCCTCCACTTACGGAAAAACCTGAAATGTTTACTGCATCTGCCGTTACATAAAACACGGAATCTTTCGGGTTTGCAGCCTTTACTTCCGTATACTCAGGTCCGGACTCGGAAATGATTGTAACAGCCCTGTCAACATCCACGTTTTCCGTGTAAGTGCCGTTTCTGACAATGATTGTGGCGCCGGGGGAAGCAGCATTAACTGCAGCCTGGATGGAAGTGAAGTCTGCAGGCCCGTCATCGTCCACATAGATCAGGGAAGCGTCAGTCGCACTGATCCATTCCGTTTTTTCAATAGTGCAATTTCCGTATTCGTTTTCCACTCGGAGTGTGACATTGTACTTCCCGGCTCCCGCATAGGTATGGGTTGGGAAACGGTCGGTAGAAGTGTTCCCGTCCCCGAAGTCCCAGTACCAGGCCGTGGGGGAGAGCGTACTTGCATCAATAAATTCTACCATGAGGGGAACCGGACCCGAGGTAACATTGGCCGTGAAGGCAGCTTCTGCCGCTTCGCTCCGGTTTGTGAAAGCTTTAATGCAAACGTTCATGTTTTCCACAGCAAGGGCAGTGTCCACCCAGCTTTCCCCGTCCGGGCTGAAGAAACTCTCCCCGGGATTTGCCCTGGCTTTGCTGCTGTATCCTTCCTGTGGGTATTCAACTGCCACAGGGAAGGAATACCCGGGGGTAGTAAATTTTACAACTATTGAAAAGTCCTGTCCGGGCTCAAGCGGAACTCCAGATTTCAGGGAAACCGTGTGGTAACCTGCAAAGGTGATTGTCCCGTTAGCAAAACTTTCTGTCCCTGCAGGGTTTATGGGACCGGAAACCGGATCGCTGTAGACGTAGATTTCGTACCCTGTGCCGGTGGCAGGGGTATAGAAACTCACAGCTTCAAGGGTTTCAGCTTCTTCGGCTGTAAAGACGTTGGCTGCCCAGGCTGTGCTGCTTCCTGAAGACCCGATACTTTCAACCCAGCCCAGAGGATCGTACTGGTACACATGGGAATAGGAACTGAGGTCTTCGGTTGTATGGACGACATTCTCGCCTCCGATGACATTATCGTAATAAGAAACATAGAAGAAACCTTCATCTCCCCAGTTGGTACCCCAGGAATTCTTGACAATGAACGCCCCATCTCCCGGAGCTGCAGGAGTGAATTTGTTTCGGTCAAAAGAATCGTCCCAGCCTACTATACCTACCATATGGTTTGCACAATTCGAGCCTGCGTAATAATGACTGCAGTTGGCAGCGTCATAAGCATCGGAAGAAAAGTAAATTACAGTGTCAACTGCCCCATAATTCGTCAGGGCCCATTTGATCAGGTCATTATCTTCGGGACCGCTTCTTGCCGGGAGGGAAATCACTTTCTGTATACGTTTTAAGGAAGGAAGGTCTGTCGGAGAGACCCTGGAGTGAGGGTCGTAGGGGTCATCGGTCTCACTTACCGGGCCGCTCCAGCGGGCAAAGTAAGCCGTAGTCATAAGAGCGTTTCCGCCATCATCAAAAGTGCGGTCAAAACCTTCAGGATACTCCTCCGAAAGCAGGTTTTTTATGTTGTTCTCGGAAAAGTCCATGTTTTTTCCTTCTGTTCCGAGAATGTAAGATTCAAGGGATGCATAAGCCCCAAATGTCCAGCAGCTTCCTGCATCTTTCTGGTCCCGGACAGGACTCACACGCCCAAGGGACCTGAGGTCGTAAGAAGCAGGATAATTACTCAAACCCTCCGGACTTTCAACAGCTTTCAGGTGTGAGAGATCTACTGGGGCGGGAGTATAGCCTGTAGCTAAATTTTCTTCTTCTTCTTCAGAAACCTCACCTGAGGTCAGGAGTATTCTATTCTCGGTTAGCTCCTCATTTTCAATGTACTCCTCAAAATCGGGGTTCAAAGGAGCGAGGGAAAAAAGTCCTGAAGAATCATTTTTAGATGAAATTGATTCATAATTTTCAAATGTTGTGGATCCATTATTTTCAAAAGTTTTAATTAAATTATTTTCAAATGTAGAAGATAAATTAGATTCATCTGTTACACATCCATTTTCTATCGAAGTCAGGTTTTCTGAAATTGCTGATGCTTGCCATGGAAAGAGGCATATTGCAGCAAGAAAAAATAATATAATGAGTTTTTTTAGCATTTTATCCCTTTATACGTTTTATTTTGTTTTTTAATTATTTTAAAGATATAACACAGATTCAGCTTCCTACTCGGCATAAACGTAAAATGATCAGTACATTTTAACAGATTACATTAGAAATATTTATTTAATGGTCAGTACATTTTAACAAATTACATTAAAAATATTTATTTAATAAAAGCACTAAACTATTAAATATTTTATATTTATTATGAGTATTAAGTGTTTTTATATTTTCATGTTAGTCCAGAAAAAGTTGCTTCAAAGAAAAGGCTTAAGGGGTAAACTTATCGCAAATAACGCAAATAGAAGATCAAAGACGAGATGGATTGAAGGATAACTCTGAGAAAAGGGTGAAAGCTTGAAAGCACTGATTATCATAGACATGACAAACGACTTTGTGTTTGAGAAATACGAACATGAAGGTAGGGAATATAAAGGCAGCCTCGTGGCCCCACTGGGCAGGGCAATCGTTGACCCGATAGTGGAACTTGTGAAAAAAGCCCTCCGCAGGGGAAATACTGCTGTACTCAGGCTTCCGAAAGACCACTACAACGCTTTCACAAACCCTAGACTCGAACTGGAGCTCGCGGAGCTGGGCATTGACGAGGTATTCATAACAGGCCTGGTTGATGAGGTCTGCATCTACCACAATGCTCTTGTCTTTCTTGAGAAGGGCTTTCGGACAAACGTCGTAAAGGGCTGTACGGTCCCCTTTGATGAAAAAAAAGGACATGAAGCCCTTGGGGAGCTCAAAGCTTGCGGAGCAAAGATGGTAGATACTGTCCCTGAGGACATAGGGGTTATCCTGCTCCTTGAAGACGAACATGATGAAAACTCGGAAGAAATAAAATCCGGCACCTGGCCGCCTCACAATATGAAAGGAACACCCGGAGCCCTTACAGTTAAACCAATCAGGGATGCACTTGAGGTCAGAAATTAAAAATGAAGATGAAATTCTTCAAATAACAGGCACAAAGAAATGAAAGTACTTTTCAAATCACAGTACTTTCATGCCAAAGGAAAGGAGGCACAGGGGATAAACCGTGATCAGGAAATCTGTATCTTAAAAAGCCTGCTTCTCTTTTCTTTTTGCCACTCAGCTTAATCACCGGTTCAGTTTTTCAGTTTAATACCCTTTCTTCAAAGTTCAACACGCATTCGTTTTCTTCAAACGTATTTTCTTTTAGCTCTTCAATCACCTGCGGCGGTTTTTCCGAATTTGTTTTAATATGAAGCACCCGCTGCGGGAAGGGAATTTCTATGCCGTTTTCTTCAAGAGTTTTTTTGATATTCCACAGGAGCCTCGTTTTCAGCCCGAACCATTCGTTCACAGGAGCCCAGATCCTGGCAGTAATGTTTACCGAGCTTTCTCCAAGCTCATTTACAAAAACTGACGGAGCGGGGCTCATGAGGGCGAAAGGTTCCTTGTCTATAAGGTCCTTGATCAGCCATATTGCAGCACTGGCATCGTCGCTATAGCGGATTCTGATTGTGTATTCAAATCTTCTTACCGGATGTCCCACAATATTTGTGATGTTTGTGGTAAAGACCTGCTGATTGGGCAGGCGGACGAGGAGCCCGTCATAGGTGCGGATAAGGGTTGAGATTATGCGGATATCGGTAACATAGCCAGCTATCCCATTGATTTCTACCTGGTCCCCTATTTTTATGGGCCTTTCAAACATAAGGAAACATCCTGCGACCAGATTTCCAACAATGTTCTGGCTCGCAAAACCGATGACGATACCCGCGACTCCTCCTGCAAGCAGGAACCCTGAGGGGTCAAACCCTATTAAGGGAAGTGTCGATATGAAAACGACAATAAGAGAGCTATAATAAAGAAGTTTGAGGACAGGTTCGCCCACATCCTTACTAACCCGGTCTTTAAGAGACCTCCGCAGGTAAATTGTGAGCACTCTGGAGAGGAGGACCGAAAAAGAAAGAATGAGAACAAACTTTAGTAGGTCTGCAAAGGTAACCATGCCTTCTGAGGTTTCATACAGCTCAAAATCAAAAAAATTAATATCCGGGAGGATCAAAAGCCCCACCCCATATAAAATTTAAGAGGCACAAAACCAAGCTTCCGGAGGCCGTAAACGCCAAAAGCCTCTTTCCTGATTTTTTGGTCTTTCACAAGATAACCTTTCATCTCTCCGTTAATAGGTTGCATTTCGAAACCAGTTTCAGCCGTGTTCCTGTTGAGGATGTCCATACGGGCTTTCATAAAAACATCCCCGTCATAGTACAGTTTCATCCCGTACGCACTGAAAACAGCTTTTGAGATTGAAGCCCAATCAGAGGAGGTATTTCTAAGAGTAAGCTCCATAACTCCTTCCTGCAGGGGATTAAGGGAAGGAGAAACCGAGTATAACCCGCTTTTCCAGTGCTTGCAGACAACTCCGTTTGAAACCTCTCCGTAAAGGGTAAATTTCTGCCTCACCAGGCTGAGCACATCCAGGACCTGGGGACTCTTATTTCCGTTTTCCAGGATAAAAACGCCTATTTCAACCGGGAAAGTCAAAAAAATCCGTTTTTTCTCCCCGCCTGCAAGGAGCAGGGTTTTCTCAAACTCTATCAGCAGATTTGGAGTAATTTCTTTAGGAGTGTTCAGAGGTTCAACTGGATTGATGATAATGCGCTTTCTATCTCCAAGTATGAGCTTTTCCACTTCATCTTTTCCAAACGTCCTCTTGTATACCCATCCATCTCCTGTTTTTTCTACGGATATGGAAATTCCTTCCTGTTCTACTGAAAATGGGGGATCGTAGTAGCCGTACATAGTATTCCAGCAATTAACATATTTATGTCAATTTCTAAATTTCTTAATATTACATTCAAACTATTATAAAAAAATTACTTCGAATAAATTTTATAGGACTGTAGAACAAGATGGTCCCTGATTGATTGATCTATTCCGGAGCCCTGGAAAGAAGCTTTCAGTTCTCTCCCTGCACCGCCCTGGGTTAAGACCGGCCTGCCAGCTAGGATTAAAAACAAAAGGTGAAACGATACGGCTATTAAGAGAAACTGATCTGTGGAAAAAATATCCCCTGGGCTGAGAAATACTTTCCTTGACCCCGGAGTTCGGTTTTGAATCCCTGCATTATAGGATATCTCCGCCAGCTTGTCTGACGGCCCTTCCCAAAAAAGAGGGAAATAAAAAAGAGATTTGACAAAGAGTGTTTTTCAAGTAGAATTTGCTTTGTTTTGCTTTCTTCTGCCTTTTTTTTCGGTCACTTTGACTTGTTTGGTTCTCATTTCTTACTTACAAGCTTCCTCAGTAGCTCTTACTTATTCGGCTTTTAGACCCATCTTCTCTTTTTAAAATAAAGAAACATGCTTATTCCCAGTAATACCATACTAAACATGACAACAGGGTAACCCCAGCGCCACCGGAGTTCGGGCATGTAGTCAAAATTCATGCCATAGACTCCTGCGACAAAGGTAAGGGGGATGAAAATCGTGGCGATGATTGTCAGGACTTTCATAATATCATTCATCCTGTTGCTCAAGCTGGACAGGTAGACATCTACCATTGAAGAGAGGATATCCCGGAATGTCTCTATGGAGTCTATGACCTGAATGGTGTGGTCATAAATGTCCCTCAGGTAAATCTGCGTAGTCGCCGTGATAAGCTCGGACTCCACTTTCTGTAGGCCGCTAATCAGTTCCCTGAGGGGCCATACCGATTTGCGCAGAAGGATCATATCTCTTTTGTATTTCTGGATTATTTTAAGGGTACCTGGCGCCGGGTTTCTGATAAGTTCATCTTCAAGATCCTCTATCTTTTCCCCAAAGTGCTCGAGGATCAGAAAATAATTGTCGATTACAGCGTCAATAAGGCCGTAGGCAAGGTAGTCCACCCCGTTCTTTCGCATGCGTGAAGCCGGATTTTTGAGCCTTTCCCGGAGAGGATCAAAAACGTCCCCCTCCCTTTCCTGAAAAGACAGGATGTATCTGGGACCGATGATGATGCTCACCTGGTCAATAACAATTTCTTTCGTTTCTGTATCAAGGAGCATCATTTTTAATACAGTGTAGATGTAGGACTCATAGTCTTCCATCTTGGGTCGTTGTCCCGTGTTTAGTATGTCTTCGAGAGTCAGAGGGTGGATCTTAAAATATTTCCCGAGCTTTTCTATAACCTCAATCCGGTCTAGACCGTCGACATTTATCCATAAATTCATTCCAGGCTGATCCATTAAAGCCTGACATTCCTCCACGGTCTGCAGTTCTTTTTCGATAAGTTTCTCGTTGTTATAGATCCATGCCTGAATTACGACCTTCTCTACCTTTTTTTCCCCCACATGGACAAGAGTTCCGGGGGCAAGCCCGACATTTGATTGTCTTCCTCCCAAAGTTTCCGGTTTCACGGCTTTGCCTCACTTTATAATAAAAATAAGTATCTTATTTAATTAAGACTTCACTGATTTAAGCCTATGTATGGTTTTTTTCTTGGAATATAATTATTAAGCTATTGAAACCGGTTCTATAATTTTCAGCATAACCCGACTCTCAGCCTGGAAATGAGTTTTTAAGTGTGCAGATAAATTGCAGATAATTTTATGTATTATCCATTAAATAGAATATTATAATAAATATAATATTAGGTTTTCCAAAAAATAGGGGAATTTGGAAAGATCGTCAGTTTTGAAACTGGATATAGGGGTGATTAATATGGTTCAAACGGAGATTACGAATAGTCTATATGATATGTTTGATCAGTTTATAGCATTTATTCCGACATTAGTGGCCATAATTCTTCTTCTTATTGTAGGGATAGTATTGGGGAAAGCTCTCGGGAAGATCGGGGCAAAGATACTGGATAAAATCGGACTCGATGATCTGGTCGACAAAACGGTGATAGGGGGAATGCTAAGAAGAGCACAGATGAGTACGGTCGGCTTTTTTGATGCAGTCATCCGCTGGTTCGTCTACATCATTTTTGCCTTAATCATCCTGGATCTTCTAAATATTGAGGTAGTGAACAGCTTTGTTGAGATCATAATATTCTATATTCCGCTTGTGATCTCTGCTCTCATTGTCCTGCTCATAGGTTTGCTGATTGTTGATTTCATCAGCGACCTACTCCAGAAGGTGCTTATTTCAACCGGAGTGGATGATAAGTTTGAACAGACAGCTCTTGGAGCTTCAGTTAGATCCGGAGGACTGACAGCTTCAGGCATTATAGCTGGAATAGTTAGAATATTCGGGTACCTGATCTTCCTCACGGCTGCATCGGATATCCTGCAGCAGACCATGATTACTCAACTGTTGATAGATATCACTCAGTATTTGCCACGTGTAATCATAGCCATCCTGATCCTGATGATAGGAATTCTTTCTATAGATCTGGTAATGGACTATCTGAGTGTTACTGTCAAAAGCATGGATATAGAAGGGACAGATATCATTCTTCCCCTCCTCAGGGGCTTCCTGCTTCTTATTCTTGTTCTGGTTGCCCTGGATACAATGCTGATTGATACCAGTATCCTCTACCTCTTCTTCGGGCCGCTGGCTTGGGGGATTGCGATTGTGGTTGCCTTCAAATACGGGGTCAAGGATGCAATTGTTGCGTATGCAAAAGAAAGGAAGTAATTTCTTCCTTTCATTTTTTTAGTCAACTCAGCAATTAATTACACTTTTAATACCCGGCTATAGTTTCGAATGTAACCATTCTATAGTCAATGTATGGGCTTCTTTACGTCACATCTCAAAAAATGATAATTCTCTTTCTGTAAAAGAGTTCCATTATAATCCCACAATCCTTTAGTCTTTGATCAAAAGCTGGCCACGGCAGACACAATCGCCTGATGGAGTTCTTTTGGATTCTTAGAGCTGATAACTACTCTTTTCCCGGTTATGAGTTTCAGGATTACAAAGAAATTTGCTCTCCTGGAAAAAGTCGTATCTTTGCAATTCTTTCCGATAAAAGGGTCATATGCCTGAATCCTGCAATCTTCAACCACATAAATAGGGATTTTCTTAAATGAGGTATTCAGAGGTATTAAACGGATATAGATTCCGTCCCTTCTAACTTCGGTTATATGTTTTGTACAGTGGAACAAAAGAGGAAAAAATACCCCAAAGACAAACCAGAGAGCTAATATGTAGAGGTCAGGGATATTCTGAACCCCTGCAGGTTTTCCGAAGACCAGGCTGTAGATCCCGACGTACCAGAGCAGAAGGGCAGGATAGAGGACAGAAACCAAAAAAACGTTATTGTGCAGATCCTGTACTTCTCTAAAAATCAAACCTGTTTCCGGATGTACCGTGACAATCCCTCCCTTTATAGTATGAACTAACCAGACACATACACTGATCAACGCATTCCTTACAGAACTTATCAGGCAATGCTCTTATTATACGAAACAGGCACCTTACACCTACTTTAGTAACCTCACAGAAAATACATGTCGTACCTTAATCCGAAGACATGCTTTTTAAAGAAACTGATTTAATAAGTAAATGTCTGCTTGATAATATTTTTGACTTTAAAAGTCAATTAATTGAAAATCTTTTTATTTTTATCTACTAAAACAGAGTAAATAAACCTTCCGAAAAAAATAGGAATATTATATCAGATTTAATTTAAAAATACAATTAATGATCAAAAATTAACTATAGTGATAAAATGCTTAAAGTAAATCTGGGATAAAATGTTAAATACAAAAACATTCTGGAAAATTTTATATATAATAAAATTAAAACTGTTTTTGAAGTACTTTCATCCCCCACCTGTCAGGTTGATGCCCTCCGAGTAAGGGTACTTCAAGCTGTTCCTCCGTGCTCCCAGAGTTAAAAGCCTGAAAAACTGGCAGAATTATCCTTTAAGTCTGCTTTTTTATTGCCCTGTTAATAGCTTCGGAAAGTCTTTCCGGGACCTGAGATCCAATCATCAGCTTTTTTACTTTGCTCCCTTCCGCAAATTCAAAAAGCACTCCCCTGTTACCCTTTGCATTGTATGCAGTCCCTTTTAACCCGTAGCGTATCCCCCAACCTCCGTAATCCCTGATTGGGTTGTAGGTTATGATTTCGTAACTCTGGATAGTCTCGAAAGGAAAGGATCTGAAAGAAAAATGAAAAGGGTAAAAGCGGACATACAGGCCATCTTTCCTGACTTCGGTGATCATTTTGAGGGAATAGAATAAAAGAGGGAAAAGAACCCCGAAAACCAGCAGTAAGACAAGCATCATCCAGTCAGGAGCAGGATTGTTCCCAAAAGGTTTCCCGAGAAAGAGCTGCTGGTAGGCACCGTACCAGGAAAAAAATACCGGAATACCAACAACAAGCCTGATCCACACCTGATCCATCTTCTGGACTTCTCTAAAGAGAACTGGATTACGTATCCTGCTAATTCCTTCAGTTGTGCAGTACATTTTTTGCCGGTCTCCGAATATGTCTTCAATATTTTATGGAATCTACAGGAGAGTTTTATGAAATATGATAGAAAATTTATAGAAAGTATTCCAGGAGTGAAATATTGTATACTCCCATGAGAATAAACCTACGTAGGAATTATAACAACTAAAACGACAAACTGATTTAAAAAGGATTCTAAAAAAGTAGAGAAATAAAAAAGTAGAGAAATATGGCTTTTTAATAACCCAGTTTCTCCATTTCCTTCAGTACAGCTGCACTGAAATCCGTGAAATTCTGAATCCCGCCGGTCCAGGCAGCCATCATCATGGTGTCTGAGATCTCAGCCCTTGTAGCTCCGAATTTATGAAGCCTTTCCAGGATCTTGACTGCGCTTTCCGTGTTGTTGTTGGAGCAGGCGATAGCAAAGACCATCAGATGCTTCTGTTTCATGGAAAGCCCGCCTTCCCTTTCAGCCCAGATAGCTTTGTAAAAGCCTGCAAGCCCTTCACCAAAATCCTCATTTATCTTTTCAGCATAAACAACAGACCTGGGCAAAAAGCCCTTTACTTCTTTGATTTCGTGAATATTCTTCCCCATAATTATCGATATGTGATAGGCAAGGATCGGATATAACAGTATCTCTTAACAGTGTTTCTGATCAGCTTGAGAAAAACTAACTACTAAAACCCATAAAATAGTCCTCTTGAGCGCAGCGAAACGGACAGCGTACTGTTGCGATTACATCGCAACTCCCATGAAATCTCCGATTTCCTGTGATCCCGATCCGCAACTCAGGCAGCAAAGGTTTAGACCCATTAACCCCATATTTCTGGATAGACACGATTGTAAGAGGTAAAAAATGCTGTACCGTAAATTAGGAAAAACAGGCGAAAAGGTCTCTATTCTCGGCTACGGCTGCATGAGGCTTCCTGTTCTCGAGGGGGCGCCTGAAAAAATAGACGAAAAGAAAGCAACCGAACTCCTCCGCTACGCCATTGACCACGGGGTAAATTACGTTGATTCGGCATATTCCTATCACAGCGGGATGGGCGAGGTATTTCTAGGAAAAGCCCTTGCCAATGGCTACCGGGAAAAAGTCCTCCTTGCAACCAAGCTTTCCTGCAAGCGCGTGAAGACCAGGGAGGACATGGACCATTTCTTAAACGAGCAGCTTGAAAAGCTCCGTACGGACTGCATCGACTTCTACCTCCTGCACGCCGTAAAAAAGAGTTACTGGGAAAAACTAAAGGAACTCGGCATTATCGAATTCCTGGACTCAGCCCTTGCAGCCGGAAAAATCAAATACACCGGTTTTTCCTTCCACGACGAGCTGGACGTTTTCAAGGAAGTCGTGGACGCCTACCCCTGGGCGCTCTGCCAGATCCAGTTCAATTTCCTTGATGAGGACTACCAGGCAGGAGTCGAGGGCCTGAAATATGCGGCTGAAAAGGGGCTTGCCGTCGTTATCATGGAACCTTTGAGGGGAGGGAATCTGGCATCAAAAGTCCCGGAAGCAGCCCGGAAGGTATGGGCCGGAGCCGGGACTAAAAGAAGCCCGGCAGAATGGGCTTTTCGCTACCTCTGGGACTATCCCGAAATCAGTGTTGTCCTGAGCGGGATGTCGGAACCGGAGCACCTGAAAGAAAACCTGAAAATTGCAGAAGAAGGGTACCCCAATTCCCTTTCAGCCGAGGAAAAAAGCCTGATCGCAGAAGTTAAGGAGATCTACAGAACCCGGACAAAGGTCAACTGCACCGGCTGCAAATACTGCATGCCCTGCCCATCGGGAGTAAATATCCCGCGGAACCTCAGTTATTTGAATGACGTTTATATGCTTGATGATGTGGAGAATGCCAGGTTCCAGTATGGGGTCCTTCTGTCACCTGAGGAAAAGGCAAGGAACTGCGTTGAGTGTGGGGAATGTGAGGAGGTTTGCCCGCAGAATATTAAGATAAGAGAGATGTTGAAGGAAGTAAAGGAGTTTATGGAGGGGTGAAGAGCAGACCCCCAATTTTTTGACGTTCTTTCTTTTCACGCACCGTACAAGGCTTGATCCCGTCTGTCAAAAAGAAAAAAGAGTTGAAAAAAGGCATAGGATCCCTGAGCCGCTCCCATGGTTTTCATCCTTTTCTCAGTCTATTCCTGCTTTTTTCTTCTCCCTGTGAGTGTCCATCATCACAATCAGGGGTGGGAAGACCACGAAGGTGACGAAGATTGCCAGGAAAACATCAATGACCGTAACAAGCCCGAAATTGCTCAGGATGGGGAAGGGGGAGAAAATAAGGGCTGAAAACCCAAAAACCGTTGTAGCTCCCGAAGCTATCAGAGCTGATCCGGTGGTTGTCATCGCCTGGTTGATTGCTTCCACAGGGTCCAGGCCGTTTTCCTTTTCCTCAAAGTAGCGTTCCATCATCAGGATAGAATATTCGGACCCCACACCCAGGATCAGGGCTCCAAGCACCGCGGTCATTGGCGTGTATGAAAGGCCCAGCCCGGACATGACGAGGCCTGACCAGCCCACTACAATAAACATGGGGACGATCGGGGAGAGCGCTTTTACGTAGTCCCTATAAACCACAAGCAGCCCGAGTAACACCAGCACTATTCCAAGCATGGTCATAAAGACCCTCCCGCTTGTAAGGGCACTGATGATATCAATCATCGCCACACTTTGACCGGTAATAATGACAGTAACTTCGGGGGGCGGCTGCAGCCACTGTAAGTCTTCCCCTACAATATCCCGCAGTTCTTTAATGCCTGTTATCTCGAGGTTCTCCATGGCCTGCCCTATATCAAGGTCAATTGTCAGCAACTGGCTGCCCTGTATGTATCCTTTTTTCTGGCTTTCCGGGATTTCCCCGTATATTTTCCGTATTTCTTCAGAGGTTTCGGGTATGGTACCGCCGTTTTTTTCCTTTAAAAGGTCTACAATACTCGTAGCCTCGTACACATGCCCTCGGTTTTTAACTTCATACTGGCTAAACTCATCCATCCACTTCAGAACTTCCGGGTCACTGTTATCCTTTACTTTAAGAATAATGTTTAGATGGTCTCCGGTTCCGGAAATCAGGTCCTGCATTTGTTTATAATTTACAAGGGAAGGCATGTCTTGGGGAATGAAAGTATTTGTGTCGGTCTGGATAGGGACTGACTGGTCTGCATAAATCCCAGCAAAACATGTAAGCAGGGAAATCACCAGGATGATCCGTGAATGTTCTATGGTAAAGTCGGCGATCTTTATAAGGGCTCTTTCAAGGGCTTTGGCTTTCTGGACTTCTGCCACTGGAGAATTGGAAGGATCGGTTTCGGTTTCGATTTTTTCGTCTTTCTTATTAAACAACCCGAAGGGGTTCTTCCTGGAAATCCAGTAGAAGCTGTAAAGGGCTACCAGTCCTAAAAAAATTCCAAACATTATCATAAATACCCTCCCACTTGCAAGGGCACTGATTATGTCGATCATCGTCACACTTTGATCGGTAATAATGTCGGTCTGGATAGGGATTGCCTGGTCTACATAAATCCCAATAAAACATGTAAGCAGGGAAATCACCAGGATGACCCGTGAATGTTCTATGGCAAAGTCGGCGACTTTCATAAGGAATCTTTCAAGAGCTTGGGCCTTCTGCACCTTTGCCGCGGAAGAATTGGAAGGATCAATTTCGGTATCGAGTTCTTCTTTTTTCTTCTTAAACAGTCCAAATGGATTCGTCCTGGAAATCCAGTCGAAGCTGTAAAGGATTACCAGTCCGAAAAAGAGCGCAGAGATGTAACACATGACAACCCCTATCAGGAGCAATTTCCCAAAATCCTGGATCATGGGTATGGTGGAGGTAAAAAGGGGGATAAAGCCAAGAGCAGTCATTGCCAGGGCTATCAAGACGGCAGGACCTGTGTGTTTTATGGTGAGGACAAGGGCTTTTCCTGAACTTTTTCCAGCACGGATTTCCTCTTCCATCCTGTTATGGAACTGGATAGCATAGTCAATCCCCAATCCTATCAGGACAGGAAAAGCTGCCATAGATACCATTGTCATGGGCACTCCGGCATATCCCATAAGCCCGAAAGTAAAAAGGACTCCCAGCAGCACAACCGGTAAAGGAAGCAGCCCCCATCTTACATGCCTGAAGACCAGGAGGAGCACGACAATCATCAAGAGGGAAGCTATCCCGAGCAGGATGCCCATGCTCTGGCTTATCTCTTTGTTAATATCAAGTCTCAGGGCGGGGGAACCAGTAACAATGAGGCCATAGCCAGGAGGAAAACCGGCTTCTTTCAGGGAAATGTCCAGGGTATTAAGGATGTCTCCCCTCTGCTGGTCAGTTGAACTGCCTGCGACTTTGATCACGAGGACCATATGAGTATCGTCAGGCATGAGAGATTCGAACATTCCTGGCTGGATATTAAGTATATCCTGGACTTCCCGATCTGAATCCGGGACTTTTGCCCTTCCGGAGACTTTGTAATTGATTTGCTTTATCAGGGTAGCAGGGCTTGTGACAGACAGAACTCCCGGGACGGTCAGCATATTATGTTCCAGCCTATCTGCGGCTTTCATAACGGCTGAAGATTTGACCTCGGTTCCCTCAACCATCACTATAATGTTCTCGGTCTGGAAGTTTTTCTTGAAAAGGTGATCATAATCTTTGTACAGTTGCGTGCCTTTGGAGACAAAAGTTTCCGTCCCTGACGCCATCTCAATCATCTGTGCCCCTTCAAGGGACAGCAGGATCAGAAGAAACATGACGGCAATTATAGTTGGGCGGTTACTCTGGATGAAAACCCCTAATTTTTCGAATATGTTTTTTATGGCAGTACCCCCTTACAGGCTGCATTTACTCTTTTTGTTTCTGAACAATCTTTATTTTTGACAGATTTTACCTGGACTCTCAGGTCTCACTGGAATTCTCAAATTTTGTGGAATTCAGATTTTACTGGAAGATCATAAGCACCATCAGCAGTTTTTCAGGAAAAATCCACAGCCACAGCTAGTCAAAACTGATTTCTCCATGAAAATTATTCAAAAAATTTTCCTGGTATCTTGATGTCTACTGAGGAAATCCGGCTTAGATTAGCAGTTATCTCTAATAATCAGGTAAGGATACTTTTCATAGGACCCCCTGAAAAACTGCTTGCTCAGATCCCCGGGTGCAGGGGACAGAGTTCTGTAAATGTTTTATCAGGAGAATCCGTCATATAGGACCTAATGCTTGAATCCGTTCTTTCGGGATTTATTCTTTCCAGGATCAATTTCCTGCCTCCTTTACGGAATCGATTTTCTTCATGATCCGCACCTCTGTTTTAAGGCATTCTTCATAATCTTTGATGTCCTGTTCCTCAAGATGTCCCATTAGAAAAGCGTCAACTTCTTCCATTTTCTTGTTCAGGATCTCATAGTACCTTTTCCCTTTCTCAGTAAGGGATACCGGAACTCTTCTGCGGTCATTTGGGTCTATTCTTCTCCTGACAATATCTTTATTCTCCAGGGAATCTATCATCCTTGAGAGGCTGCTCCTGTCCAGATTCATGCACAGGCCGAGATATGAAGGAATTATTTCTCCTGCCGTGCCAATTATTATGATAGCAAGAGGCTGTTGTTTGCTGAGTTTTTCGAGTTCGTCCAATCTGGCCTGGGATATTTTTTGATAGACGTTTCTTTCGAACAATTTGTTGAAAAGTACTGTCCTTTCAAGCATCAACAGCCTGATTTCTCTTATTTGTTGATCATCTAACATGCTTCCTCCAGGACGCCATACATGTAACTGCAGAGTACAGATGCATGGATACCATAGCCAGATTACAGCGTCGGTCTGTAAGCGTCTGAGGATCTACTTTAGTTTCATATAATGAAAACATACTGTTTGACAGCCATAACTAATTCAATTATAAATAATTGATATTTACAACAAATTAATTATATGATATTTAAGTTTATCGAATATTTATAAAAACCTCATTAAACATTCAAAAAATGAATGTGGTAAAAATATAGTCAGATAGATTTATAAAAAAGTCTCTGCCTGAAATACAGGTTGTTAAGGAATTTTAATTTCTTACACGCCTCCGTGAACTACCCCCACCTATTTTCTGATGAAGGCGAAGAAGGGGACTTCCCGCTATGTCTCCGCGCTCCCTGAGTTAAATTTCAACCTCTTTTCCGTCAATCAATAAGCTCTTAATTACGGCATTTCCATATTTGTCAACAACAACCTTTACATCGACTCCTTCTTCCCCGGTCCACTGTTGACTTTCTATCTCTAGCCCCCTGCCTTCGGGGACAAAATAACTCTCAATACCGTACTCAACTCTGAGTTCTTTAATTTGGGGTTCTTCTGTTATAATGCCGTCTTCATCTTCTTCCCAGTCGTAGATCAGTTCTTTTACTGTGCCTTTGATGTAAAGCCCATCCTCTGGCGGATTCCTGTACACTTTTTTTGGCACTCCGTACCCGTCTTCCAGTGCAAGTGCCAGGTATATCCGGTCATTATAGTTAAAATAAGGATCTTCGGCTGGAACCACTTCCAGGTCCAGGGTACTGATCTCGTAATTAAGGGTCACGTAGTCTCCCCTGAAAAGGTCCCTCGGGTCTACAGGTTCGGTTTTAAGTACGACTTCTGTCCCGGTTCTCAGGGTATATTCTTTGTACAGGATAAAGCCCGAAAAGATCAGGAGCCAGAAGACTATTGTGAGGTAAAAAATCTTCTTCGGATTCATTCCCAAACCCTCCCTGCTCCTGAAAGAGCCATAGTTTCATAGCCCTTTAATCTCAAACAGCTGCTTTTCATTGTTCCTGTCATTGTTCCTGTCATTGTTCCTGTCATTGTTCCCCTCCTGAAAACTGGACCTTCAATTCCCTTCTTTTTCTTTCCAGAACAACACTTATGACCAGCAGGACAAGCCCTCCAAGCATGAAAAAGAGTGATCTTGGAAGCAGTTCCCAGAAGAAGTCAAAATATCTCGCAAAAATAAGGAGGACAAACCAGAACATAGTGGTATTTACGACCCCTATATTTTCGGTGCTGTACCCGGCATACAGGAGCAAGGTCAAAAGTCCGAGGAAGATAATATTGAAAAAAATCATGTAAATTTTTTCCGATGCAGGGCTGTATATTGTTGTGAGGGTGATCCCTGCCATTAAAAATGCAACTATGGATATGCTCACATCTGCCTGAAAACCTTTAAGCCTTTCTCGGAGTGGTTTTGGGAGCAGGACTGCAAGGAAAAGAATTCCTGAGATGGCGTAAACCACAGGAACGATTTTTTCAACCTGGTATTCCCCAAGCTCGAAGGTGTGTACGAATAATGCAAAGAGTACTGCCTGCAGCCCCATAAACTTAAACGCGGTTTCAGCATGTTTTACTTTTTCTGCCAGCCCGTGCAAAACCCCTATAAAATAGATGGAAATGCCTGATATGAGGTAGAGGTCCCAGATGTTAATCAATTTATTAAGGTCAGTCCTTTCCAGGTACAGAAGGCTAATCCAGAGATAAAAGAGCAGGGAACAAAGCCCGGCAATTGGAGCGGACCGGTAGCCGTAGACCAGTGGAAAAATTCCAAGGACCCAGATAAGGACAAGGGTACTGTTGTTGGCGTTGATATTGTAAATCTGGGCAATTAAAAAGAAGCTGGCTCCAAAGAGCAGGGCTGAGAGTAAAATCAGGGCAGAACCCAGTCGGGGGTATTTCTGTTTCTCGTATTTTAAAAGATAACCCGCATAATGTATGCCCACTGTACTTCCAACAAGCAGCAAAACCTTGACAGTATCCCCGATTTTTTCCCAGTTGGAAGCCACAAACAGAATGGCACCGATCCCGATTAAAATCGCCCCTATGGTCGAAAAGGCAATGATTTGTTTTTTTGACCTGCGTTCCCTGTTATACTCCGCAAGGTCTCCCCTCATCTTTTCTGCCTGGGCGTGATCAATGGTGCCTTCATCCAGCCATTTCAGGATAAGGTCTTCATCGAACATATTCTAACATATTAGCATGTTATATTTATGTCTTTTTAATATATTTATTGCAGTATCTATTCGTCGCAAAAATTGTGCCTTTGTCTGGAAAAAGACAGTATGCCGAAAGTTCTGTAAATTCTAAGTTAAATTTTTCCTCACGGTATGAAAGTAAGTTCTTCTGAAGCTGTATTTTCGTCCCAGAAACTTCTTGAGATTTGTGATTTTACAGAAAATTAGGCACACTGCCCTGAAACTTGAAGAATATTACTTCTTTTGTAACCAATTAGCATATCTGTGCTAATTTTTTAATATGAAGCTTGAGTCCAGTTTAAATAGTATATTTTCAAACATCCCAATCATTAAAATTATCGGTTCACTAATTCTCATAATTTCTCTCGCCATGATTATTTTGTGCGGAACAATAGCAGTCAGAGACATGATCGGGATCACAAGCGAGGGTGCTGTCTATTCTTCCAACTCGCTTGCTTCATCATTGTAGGAATCATACAGGGTTTGGTAAGCTTCGTCATGGTGCTTAATATTATAAGCGAACAAAAAAGCGAATGCAGATGTATTTGGGATTTGAAGGGCTTCGATAAAAAGAGCTTTTCGTTCTCAATTCGAAGTTTTCATTTTATTATAATTTTAATTATTATTTAATAAATTATTATAAATATTTTTTTTGAAGTGTTCTTTTGCAGAATAGAGCATTTTTCAGGCTTTTTTAAGCAAAAAAGTTTTATATGTTAACTTATATACAATGTTATACAGTAGATCTTGTATTGTGTGGTTGACCTAATAAGTCCATAAGCTGATTCAGGTCTTGTATATCAGCTGCACTTTACGCCTTTTCTTAAAAACAAAACTTTAGAGTAAATACCTGGAAAAACAAACAAAAACAGTGAACAAGACATGTTTAAGATATCTCGTGAATTCGAAGAATTGGTTTCGAACTTAGAAAACGGGTTGAGGACAAAACATGATATCATTGCCCTACTTTCAACAACACAAAACCAAGAAAGAGTTGGATGTATTGGAAAACGGAAAAGATTAATCTCCTATGACAAGTTGAAATGGGGGGTTAAATGATGATTGATTTAACTATAGCTTCTTTTTTGGTATCTTTATTAGGCTTTGTAGGTTTATATAATCTTTATGTTGACAGAGTCATAATATATATCAAGTCGATTGTTCCGGGAATAAGTGGTGTAAAAGAAGGGGATAAAGAATGGAAGCATTCTATTTCTGGAATACAAGTAGAAGTTCTTAACAAAGGAAAAAGAGATGCTCAAAACTGCGAGGGTTTAGTTACTTTCAAAAAAATGGATTCACTCACTTTGTATCCAACCGAAAAAGGAAATGTGCTGGGTGAAGCTAAATTTAACCTTCATGCTGGTGAAAGAAAAAACTTAGTTGCTGCACGGAAGTTTTCGGGAGCAGGTATTGATGGATCTGCTGGATTAGAGATGGGCGAATTTTTGGAAAAAGCCCCACCTATTGAAGTAGTAATTTATTATGGAGAAAAAAAGATAAGAAAAAGATTGAGCGAAAAGGATGTCGAGAAGATTTTGAGAAGAAACGAAGAAGATGCGCATATGTATGGTTGATACAATAGCAGTTAATCATAGAATCTAAAATTGTGATCGATCAGTTTCTTCTTGATGTGTATTTTTTTCTATACAGAACAATCATTTCCCAATGAAGTCAAGTACACATTTTGCGGTGGTACTATCAGGATACTTTCCCAGATAGCCCTCCACGTAGATGTAGAATAGGTCAAGATCTTCCCGGTTTACTGCCTGCAGCTAGGATGGAGCTTTCATCTTTCAGAAAATATTGTATCACGATTAAGTTTCTGCTTCTTAATGGCTTATTGATTACTTCATAATACGCTTGTGCGTGATATGTCAAATCCGAAAGCAGATAGAAAAAAATCAAAAAGCATTTACGTTACTTGCTTCATAACAAAATATAATGGAAATTGGAAATAACCGCCGAAAAAGAATAGAAAATAAGCAAGAAGAAAGAACTCATGAAATATTGAATGATATTGCAAAAGAATACGAAGCTAGGATATTTACAAAAACTAGAGTTGCAGATGTTCTGGAAATAGGAAACACTGGACTATCAGACAACGAGTATAAGTATGCATTAATGGCACACTTTGATTTCGTAGTCACAGATAATGATTATATGCCAAAATTCGCCGTTGAATTTGATGGATCACAGCATAAATCCGATGCATCAGCAATTCGTAGGGATGAGTTAAAGAACAATATTTGTCGTAAATTTGGCTTTCCTCTTTTACGGATAACATCAGAGTATTTTGAGAAAATAGGAAAATTTCCAACAATATTGAGTTGGATTACTGAACTTTACTTTCTACAGGAACTTTTCTATGCTGCACAAGACAAAGGAGAAATTCCTCAAGATGAACCTTGGATGTGGTTTAACGTAATTGGTTATGATCCAGTTGTCCGTTATAGAGCATTTATTAGAAATGCCTATGGTAGAGGTTTATGTTGTGATGAAGTAATAAAGTATATATGTGGACGTTCTAAAGGCAGTAAATCCTACGCTACTCTATCAACACTAAAACTCTCAAATGATAAGTACATAGCTAGTTTGGTGGAGTGTCTATCAATAAGATACTTTCCAATAACAGCACATGATATTTCGAAGGAAATTTCAGATTATAATATATATAAGAAATTTAAAAAATATCTTGAAGGGAATAATATTCACACTTACGCTTATGATGAAATCTTAAAAATGCAAAGAGATTTTATTAAACAACATGACCTATGTTCTTATAACATCCAATTGATAGAATAACGTACGTACAAGAAATGCTTTGCAGATGCCTGTAAATATGGACTTTTCTGCATAAATGAGAATTGTGGTGTATACCCTAATAATCGAGATGATCCCAAAACTAAGGATTTACTTCTCGAATCTTATATCCAGAATTCTTGAGAGAGTTCCTGATCTTGAAAATGATTATAGAAAATTGTTACTAAATGGAAGTAAATGGCTTTTGGGATAAGCTCATCATATATTCAAGATTTTTCAAATTTTTCTTCGTATATCGATAACAAAAAATAGGCTATTTCTATACCAATGTTTTTAGTCATTACAAAATATTTTCTCTCGGAAACGAAGGTATGACCGCCTTCTTTATGAAGAATAGTCACAAAAGAATCTATTAATTTATTATCTGCCCCCGACAGTTCCAATTGCTCTTTAATATATTTTCTTTTAATTCCAATTTCCGTTTCGTTTCCTTGGGGCTTTGGACACTCTACTCCAGTTTTAGTGGAGATTTTATCGGCAATACTCCTTACTAGTGCCTCAAAAAAAGACCTTAGATTCCCTATCATACCACTATTGACTGACTGCCATTTGGACAAGTCAGGTAACTCATCAATCTCAAGTAAAAATCTCTCCATATCTTGAGGAAATCCATATCTTGAAATCAATTCTATTACCTGTTCCTTATGAATGTTAATCTCTTCATTAGAATCTTTAAGTTCATCGATTAGTCGATTATAATTCAAAAAAATAATCTCTTCAATAAACTGTTTTCCTAGATCTGATGATGTTCCTAAACAGTTGTATGCGGTTCTATTTAGAAAGTTAAGAAGCTGCTCACTAAAACAGATAGGTTCAAGATGCATGAATCTTAATACAGACCTAAACAATCCTTCTATATCGTTTTCACAATTATAGATTTCAATATCTACATATTCTCCCGTATTAATATCTTCAACTGTATCTTGAATCATATTTTCATTTAATTTCTTTTCTAATGCTCCAATAATTGCATTCTTACAATCTATTTTCAACAAAAAATAGAATGCTAAAGAGGCACTACTGTGAAGTTCATGAGCTATGGGGATTTTGGTTCGAGAGTCAATATGAGTAGAGACAGAAATAGCACCTAGGTTTGACAATTTCTTTTCAAGAATGTCTAAGAACACCTTTCTACATCCCGGAAGGTGCTCTACTTTGTTATACAATTTCTTCAAATTTGTGTATGTTTCCCATTGAAGCTCCCAATTACCATTTGGATTTAACTGCATGTCTACAAATGGAGGCCGAGCAGAATAACGAGGAGTATATGCTCCAGAACTGCCTTTTTTTTCTGTGTTTACGTCACTAGATGTTTCCACATAATGGAAGAGCTTATTATTCCTTATATTCAAAGTTTCAACGTCAAAAATCAGATTGATATTTTTCTTAATATATTCTCTGTCAATCATCATTCTCAACTTAGATTATCGATTTAATGGTACTTACTGTGTCAAAGTTATAGAAGTTTTTATATGTTCCGATATGCGATTATCCAACTCCCAAAGAGAAGGCATACATATGCGCATGTATAATACGCAAGCACACGATAATATGCGCATGCGCGTATATATTTCAAAAATCTGGAAACGAGACTAAGAATTGGAAAGCGTTTCCAGTAGTGGTACCTTAATATATTGCTCTTACGACTTTAGCGATAATTGGCAAAGTAAATTAGAAAAGAAACAGACGTATCTTTTACTAGGGTAGAAAATTAGCCATTATTACTTGTAAAACTACTGACTTCGTACTCCTAAAGAATTACTGCTCTTTTTAGTTTCACCCGTAACTTTTATAGGTATCAAAAACCTTGAGGGCGTCATATTAGTTTCACATGAAACTATACTTCAAATCGCCTTGATCTCAAAACAAGCTTCTCAGCTTCAAAAAAGGGATAATAAAAGGGAGAGTAAAATTATGGAAGACCCAAGAGAAATCTGCGGCTCGATCGCCCACATTTACCGGAGCCACCTGGCATACATGGCAAAAGAACTCGAAGCTTACCGGATCGGAAGCGGACAATTTGATTTTTTAATGGTTTTATACCACAGAGACGGTATCTCTCAGGAAACCCTTGCAAAAATTCTTAAAGTGAGCAAAGCAACAAGCACAAGGGCGATTCAGAGCCTGGAAAAAGAAGGATACGTGTACAGGCGAAGGGACAAAGATGACCTCCGTGCTTACAAAGTTTACCTCACTGAAAAAGGAAAGGAAATAAGAGGCGTTGTCCTTGAAAAGCTGATTTCATTTGTCGATACTCTCCTTTCGGATTTCACCCCGGAAGAAAAAGAAATTTTCAGGCGGTTGATCCAGAAGGCTGTATTTAATCTCCTTGAACCGGGATTCGAACCTCCGTGTCCTGATGGGCCGGAGGACATGAAGTAAAAACGAGAAAGAGCACAAAATATGGATGAAAAAAGTGATTTTCTGGGTACAGAGAATATACGGAAGCTCCTGTTTAAGCTTTCAACTCCTGTGATCATCGGAATGCTGGTGCAGGCTCTCTATAATGTTGTCGATACCCTTTTTGTAGGATGGGCCTATGGAGCAGAGAGTGTCCAGGCCATAGGTGGGCTTTCCATAGCCTTTCCAGTCCAGATGATAATTATGGCTTTCGGGATTGTTCTTGGGACAGGGGGCTCTTCCATTATCTCGCGAGCTCTCGGAGCACGAGAAACGGAAAGAGCTGAGAGAGTCCTTGGAAATGTGTTTTCCCTGAGCCTGATCCTCAGTGTGCTTATTGCAATTCCCTGCCTTCTTTACCTTGACCCGATTCTGAAAGCCTTCGGTGCGACGCCCGGAATCCTTCCCTATGCCAGAGATTATCTTGAAATTATAATTGCAGGAGGAATTGTTTTTGTTTTCGGGATCTCAGTTCAGAATATTGTAAGAGCTGAAGGGAATGCCCGCCTTGCGATGAACGCTATGCTGATAGGGGGCGGCCTCAATATTCTCCTTGACCCGGTTTTTATATTCGGCTTCGGGATGGGGGTACAGGGAGCTGCAATTGCAACCGTTCTATCCCAGGCAGTGGGTTCTGCCTGGCTCCTGCAATACTGCCTTAAAGGAAAAGGAGCTGTGCGTTTCAGGGCAGAAACGTTGAAACCATCCCTGGGGATTATAAAGGAAATCGGAGCTATTGGGCTTGGATCTTTTGTGATGGAAGCCTCAAGCAGTGTCATGATGATTTTTGTGTACAATGCCCTTGCAAACTATGGAGGAGATGTCGCAATTGCCGTTTTTGGCATAACAATGAAGATTAATGCCTTCATTTTCCTGCCCCTCCTGGGTATGTCCTTTGGCCTGCAACCGATTGTAGGGTTTAATTACGGAGCAAAGCAGTTCGGGAGGATAGTAGAAGCTGTAAAATTGTCTCTTGCAGCGACAACAGCTTTCGGGCTCCTTGGACTGCTTATCATTTATCTCTTCCCGGAACAACTTCTCGGGCTTTTCAGTGCTGATCCGGAATATCTGGCAGTTGGAAAAAGCGCTGTAGTAATTATGGTTCTCGGGTTGCCTTTGATAGGTATCAATGTTGTCACAACAACCTTATTCCAGGCTCTGGGAAAGGCAAAGCCCTCTTTTCTTCTCTCCCTTAGCCGGCAGCTCCTCTTCCTGATCCCTCTTGTGATCATCCTCCCCCGTTTGTACGGGCTGGCTGGAGTTTGGGCGGCTTTTCCAGCTTCGGACCTCCTGTCATTTCTCCTTTCCGGCCTGATGCTTTTCAGAGTATACAGGAGTTTTAAAAAACGCACAGGTTTTTCAAAAACTGGGACCGGGTCAGAAATAGCAGTTTCAAGCAGAGTTGAGTGAGGTCTAGTACGTTTAAAGGAAGAAAGGAGTTATACTTCCGCCCCCCCCTCTTTTTTCCTTTAGATTCAGATTCATAAAAGATTCTCAGTTTATAGAACAATCTTCAGAATCATTGTTTCAAAAGCAGTTTGAACCTGAATTACATATTTTTTACATCAAGCAAATTGAGGTAACATGAAATGAACTGCGGCGAATTGAAGGAAGGCCAGATTCTTGTTTGTGAAGAATGCGGGTTCGAACTTAAGGTAGAGAAAGAATGTGGAGAAACCTGCTGCACGACTGATACTTGCTGTACCGGCAACATAACATGTTGCGGAGAGCCAATGATATTTAAAAAATAATTCCTGCAAAGCAACAGAATGCTATAAAAGGATAAATCAGGAAGGAGTGGGTACGGGAAATAAGTCGCGAAGAAATATTTCTAATTCAGGGATTTTTTCCGGAACTTTCAAGAGGCTGTTTTCCTGCTGGCCGATTCCCCGTCATTCCTTTTCTTTTTTCCAGAAAGCCCTGCATCAGCATAATTGCTGCATAAGAACTAACAAACCAGACTACAAGGGCGATTACCAGGGATAAACCCCACCGGTTCAGATGTTCCATGCAAAAGGAGGCAGTGAGCACGCACATGGTGCAGCCCAGCATCCCTGCACTGGCTCCAAGGGCGATATCGGCAGCCTGTTCGGAGCTTCCGAAGTGTCCGGCCATGATGATCGCTGCAGCCATTACCGCAGGAAAAGCTGCAAAAATTCCTGCAAAAGATTTTGAAGGGACGAGCTGGAGCACAACATAACAGGCAGCGACAGCCAGGCCCCCAAAGATGAACCTCAGGCCCAGGTCACGGATATCAACTTTCATGGGCTGCCTCGTGATTCAGGACTTGTTTTGATTTCCATTGGTTTAGTCCTCGATTGATATTTTTCCTTGATTGTTTTTTCCTTGATTGTTTTTTCCTTGATTGTTTTTTCCTTGATTGTTTTTTCCTTGATTGTTTTTTCCTTGATTGTTTTTACCTGATATTTTTCCCTTGATTTGTATTTCTCTTTTCAAAACCCGAACCATGCGAGGTAAATCAGCGGAGCAAGCACCGCCCAGAAAAGAAGGGCAAGTCCAAGGCCTGTTTTCCATCCATACCTGAGAATAAAGTAGCTGGCGGCAAGTGCACAGCAGATGTCTGCTGCCATTCCCACCAATGCTCCTTTCGAAAGCTGCTCGGTCACAGACAGCAGTTCGCTACCCTTATATTCCATGCTCAAGCCCATGACTGCTGCCAGGTACACTGCCGGAAAGGCAGCAAAGATTCCTCCGAGCCTGCCCCCGAAAGTCCGGGCAATCAGTGTGGAAGCTAAAACCGCGCTTCCTCCGAACAGGAAGCGGAGGAATAAAGAAAACGGATCAATGTTAAACATGATGTTTCTGCCCCGGATACCCGAATGACCTTTATGGGTACTGGAATACCCATGGATATTGGGATGCCATGCAATGAACTTTATTCTTCCCTGCCGTACTTCTCCCGGATTTCAGACTCTTTTAAAACTTTTAACCCGAGTTTTTCCAGAATTTCGGAGATCCGTTTTTTGTCTTCACTTTTCATGGATTTCCGGTCAAAGTAAGCAAATTCGGCATTTGATTTCTCAACCGCCTGCCGGATGAGAGCTTCGTCTGCGAATTCCAGCTGGTACTTGGGGAAGTTGTGGCCGAAAGAGATATCGGTTTCAAGCAAAAGCCCTGTCTGGCGCATGGCATAGTGCCCACCTCCGAAGCCGACGGCTACAGGCACTTTTTCAAGGGAAACTGCAAGAATAGCTTTTGCAGCAACCTCTCCGGCTTCAGGATCTGTCCACTGTACTTCGGTACTGCCGATCTCGGCATAGATGGAGGGTACAGAGAGTTCGGTTGGACCGTGATGGGTAACTTCCAGAGTTACCTCGTACTTCAGCCCCTTTTCTCCGACAAGCCGTTTCATTTCGCTCAGGATCGATTTCATAGCAGCCGGGGAAGCGACTGCAAGGGATTTCGGGAGGCCCCCGAGCCTGGCCTCACCCGAGGAATTTCCAGTACAGTGCACGGTAAGGGAATTGATTTCCTCTTTGCTCCTGTGTTTGGATGCGAAAATTATCAGGGAAGCTGGCAGCCCTGCAGCTTCGAGTTTTTTATCAAGTCTATCCTGAAAAACATGGATTTCTTCAATATCTACAAGCCTGAATTTTCCATCCGCTGATTCTCTGGCTGCTGAAAATCCGGATTCTGGCGGGAGTTCAAGGGGTTTCCATTCCCTCAGGCGCAAAAGATGAGTTTTGATGTTCTGGCTGGAAAGGTCAGGGGCAGAACAGATGATGGTGATTTTTGAATTATTTACATTCTCTGGCTTACTTATATCTGTCATTGTCAGATCAGTCCGGTTTTCTTCTGAATTTATCCTGATTTATTCTGGACTTTCGTTCAGAAACAATTTTGTTCAGAAACATTTTTGTTCAGAAACATTTTTGTTCAGAAACAATTGCCTTTAGAATTCGTAAAGATAGATAAAACCAACCCCAAAATTCCGGCTCTAATCAAAAAAATTGCTGTTTTGTTTTTGACCTCCGGGAAAAAGTCCCGTTTCCCTTTTTGGAGAATGCTAACTGCGATCCAAAGAACCTTTTTGTCCTGACAAAAATAAGAAGCCGCCACCTGTTGAAATAAATCATTAATTTATTATAACCCTGCTCAAAGTGACATAAAAACAGTTATAATATATTAACTACATAATTAAAAAAACAACATAACTTAATTATTTAGATTCAAACGGTACGGGAGTGAATTTCACATCCAGGCGCCAACAAACTGCATTGGAATTAGTTAAGAAATTGCAAATATAAACTGTGGATAATATAATAGTTAACATTAAATATTTTGGTATGATCCAGATGAATATTTCCGAAAGAACCCAGATAAACATTCATATAATGTTTTGCCTGGCTGCAGTCGCAGTCCTCCTTTTGATAAGTATCGGCACTGCAGCCGCCAGTGAGATCCATGTTAACCCTGACGGATCTGGGGATTACCAGACAATTCAGGAAGCCGTAAATAACGCATCCAGTTACGATACGATAATTGTGGCTCAAGGGAAATACATTGAAAACGTCGTTGTCTCTGCGGATAAGGATAACATGACTATCCGTTCCGAAAGCGGACCCGGACTTACCACGGTTCAGGCTTCTAATTCAGAGGATCATGTTTTCAAAATAATGGCAAATTCCGTTACGATCAGTGGGTTTAACGTAACCGGGACGGTCAACTATCCATATAGCGGTATTTATCTTGATTCCGTTGAAGGGTGCAGTATTCTAAATAACACAGCATCGGACAACTATAACGGCATATACCTTGATTCTTCGAGCAGCAACAAGCTTGAAAATAACACAGCATCAAACAACGAAAACGGCATATTTCTTAATTTTACAAGCAACAGTATTCTTTCTGAAAACCGGATGGAGGACAACAATTACAATTTCTACGCATATGGTAATTCTCTGGACACCAATATTGTCTATGCCAATAATTACGTAGACGGAAAGCCAATTTATTACCTTGTTGAAGTTTCGGATCTTGAAATAAACTCATCTTCAAATGCAGGGACTCTTTACTTGATTGACTGCAAAAATATCACTGTAAAAGACCTGACTATTGAAAAGGAAGGGCTCGGAATACTCCTTTATAATACTACGGACTCGAAACTGGAAAACAATAATCTTACGGAAAATCTCTACGGTATCTGTCTTTCTTCTTCAAGCAGCAACACATTTACCGGTAACACGGTAAATGAAGGTAATCTAGAGTATTCTAGCGGAATTTACCTTTACGACTGTTATGATAACACTTTCTACGGAAACGTTATTAGCAAAACTTGGCGTGCCATTTACAGCTATGATTCAAACAACGACTATATGTCCAATCAAGTTTCCGGCTCTTATATCGGGAACTACTACGGGGACGTTTACCGCAAATACTCTTTGACTGAATCCTCTTATCAATGGATCAACACCACCAAGGACAATGCAACCTGGTATGACACGTCAGATGAAGATTATTCGGAAAAGGTCCCTATAGGCTTTAACCTCACCCTCGACGGGGTTAACTACACCGACATGCAGATCGGGAGCAACGGGGTGATCCAGCTAATTCCAGCGGGGTCCGGAGAGCTTAATGCTTCTTCCTGGTATGGGCTCAAACACTGGGTTGACACATATCCTGACGAAACGTTCATATTTGTCCTCTGTGACGACCTTACCGCAGAAGGATATGATGAAGAAAATTTTGCATTTACCGAGCTTGCAGCCACATCAGAAAAACCTGGGGTTGAAAATACCTCCGCAGTTAATTTTGCTGAACCTGAAACCTTTAGCGAAATAGCTGTAACAGAAAAGGACAGGGAAAAGAATGTTCCGGTTTCCATGAAATCAAATCCAGTTGAAACTGCCCTCATGGGAAGCACTTCCCCGGATGTTCAGTGGTACGGGTACACAAGTTACTCAACTGGAGACACTGATTCCGAGGACAACATTATCCCGTGCAATCTGACTGTGATCGATTATCATGTGATTACATATGGGGATTCGTATCATAACCGTGAGTACGGCGAATCCCCCCTCGATTTCCAGGTTGTGCTGTATGAAAACGGCACCATCAGGTTCAATTTTAAGAGGATTGAATATTCTTACTTTGATACTTCCCTCTACAGCGGTTTGTACCTGGGCAACAATTCTTCCATACACGCAAAAGAGCTTGTCCATGTTGCAAGGGCAGGACAGTACGGGAACGAGACCTCATTCAGCACCCCGGTAATCCGCACTCTTTCAAGCAGTTATGACACTGACGGAGACGGCATTGCCGACAGTGAATACGATATTGCCAGCAGTCATTACAATACCAACCATGGCACGCAAACCGATTACTACCCGCTCGTCCTTCTTTCCGAGGCAGGCGCCCCGTCCACAGCCAGCGGTTCGGGCACGGCTTCATTTACCGTCAGTACCACGTTTACCAACCCGGCAAGTGTCGGTGTGGACATGGTTGAGCTTTACTACAAGAAAGATGGTGGGGACTGGAGCAAATACGGAGATAGCAGCACCGGCAGCTTCATGTTCTCTACCGCTTCAGCAGGTGACTACTACTTCTACACTGTCGCAACGGATGTCTACGGAAACATCGAAGGCTTGCCTGATGATTATGATTCATACACTTCGGTGAGCATCAGTAGCGGAAACGGTGGAAGCGGCGGAAGCGGGACAGGGGAAGCCAGGATAATCTCCGCGGGGACAGATGAAACCGGGGAGGAGTCTGATGAAGAAGAAGACGAATCTGACGGGTCAGTTATGCAGGTTCCCTCCTCAGGAGATACGGGTACATCCAAAAACTCCACAGCTTCTGAAGTAACAAAAGATTCCGAGGAAGAAGGAAACAACGGAGGAAATAACGAAGGAAAAGAGACCCCAGGATTTGAACTTGTATTCGCAGTTACAGGCATGCTGGCGGCTCTCTACTCCACCAGAAAAGAGTAAAACGAAATTATGATTGAGGGTCTCTCTTTCCCTCCTTTCCTTCTTTCCTCTTTCCCTTTTTTTCTTCTATTTCATTTTTCTTTTTCGTGAAGATTTTTGTCGTTTCCAGATATGTAAAACGTCCACTTCGATCAAGGGAACCGTTTTGTCTTGAAAAGAACAGAAAGCCTCCGCCAGCTTTTCTGGCGGCCCTTCCTTAAATGAAATTAAAAATTAAAAAGACTCTAATTTTTTGATACACCCTACAATTTATATGTCGTCTGATGTGGTTTTATACTGCAAAATATAAACTCCGGTATAATCCGCAGGCGTTGAACAGGTATTCTTATGCGCTGAATAATCCGGTGAAATATACTAATAACCTACATTCGGCAGCAAGAACATTTTAACATATAAATATCTTTGATTGAAATTTTTTGTGGGTTCAATTGAAAATCAGTTTCATGTGGACTACAGATCTAATCCTATTTGTCATTTACCTCATTTATTGTAAATATATATTAATGATGATATGATTAACATTTAGCAGTTTTTTATTTTAATTTAATTTCAAAAGTTCTGAAAAAAAAACGATATCGGGAGACAAAATTACTCGATTTTTATGTCGACCTGCCAAAAGCAGGTAATAAGAACTACTTGTTTTATGTACGTCTCAAGTCGTGTGCCCAGTGTTGATTTTTGCATGATTATAGAGCAAATTACAAATTGTAAGCCTACTTCGCCCCTTCAAATTGCAGGTGCTTCAGAGCGTGCAGACTTATACTATAGTAAACACCAGTACTAAAAACTAAAAAATTTATTCTTACAAACATTCTTCAATTCCCATATTTTGGGGGATTGAAAACATCCAAAATATTTAGGCACAATAAGCTAGCTAAAAGTTATTGATAGAAATCTAAAAGACGACTAAACCAAATATATATTAAAGTGAGTGATGTCTTAAAAAGGCTAAAAGTTTTCAGTTTTAGATTATATCAATTTAACAAAACACATACTTATTAAAAAAATGAGTTATAACAGATTAAATAAATAATTTAGTTTAATTAATATTAAGCATGAAAAATAACTAATTTGTGGATTTTCAGGTCAAAAATATAATATTAACTAGTGCATCGATTCCAAAATAAATTTCTTGATTAGATAAGAATTCGTAATCACTAGGCAGATTCAAACCTCCTATTTTGTGAACATACTTAGGAATCGCAGTAATACCTACAAAAATTAATTTTTTTTAATAGTATTATCTAACATACATTAATTTTTTATATAAGTGTGCTGTTTTTAATCGAGGGGTTTTCATTTCAAAAATAAATGAGTAACATTTATTTTATTTTTATGTTGAATATATATCCACTTATATCAAAGAACAATATGGCACTACAAAAATAAATAAAGAGGTGCTTTTTATTATACAACACATTCCGATCCATATCAAAAGACTGATTTCAATTTTAATGCTAATTATATTGCTCACACCGAATGTATATTGTCTTGAAAACACAGATGCAAGTCAAGAAGTCAGTTCTGAGAGTTCACAAGCGGACTCTGAATTATATGAGGAAAATAATAACAATATAATAGAATCTGAGGAAGAAAAGAGTGAAACAACTTCCGATCTTGATAGTGAAAGTGTAGATGACAATTTTGAAACCGATTCTACAGATACTGTGTTAACTTCAACTTCTGGAGACGAGGAACCTTTAGGGGATGCAAAAGCATATCTTAGTCCAACCCTAGAAAATGAAAACGATTACTTTGATACGAGCCTGTTTACCGGTTCTTTCGTATATTCTTATCCGATTGAAACTTTAAAAGGAAGAGCTGGCTTAGAACCAAAGGTTTCTCTAACCTATTCCAGTGCTATGGGCTCAAGAGGAACATACGGTCCACTGGGGATGGGGTGGTCATTGAATGAGAACTGCATCATCAGAGATACCAGATATACCCCTGAAAACACCGGCGATGATAGATTTATTCTTGTTTTGGATGGCTCAACATACAAACTCGTTTATGTGGAAGAGGATGACTCATATCACACCGAAATTGAAAGTTTTATGAAAATTGAAAAAAGTACAACCGGTAGCAATTCTTTTGGAGATTATTGGATCCTTAAAATGCCGGATGGAACAAAATATCGTTTTGGTTATAACAGTGATTCCGAACAAAGAAATTCCGTTGAATCAAGAAATTATGTCAGTAAATGGTGGCTCGATCTTATAGAGGATGTTAATAGCAACCAGATTAGATACACGTATCTTGAAAACCCGGAAAGTGGAGAGATAGGAAGCACATATCTTGACAGCATAACCTACAACGACAATCATGCAGTTATTGATTTTGAGTTTACGGAAAAACCACGCACTTTCACTGTATATGAATATGGTAATAAAATTTGTGAAAAGAAGTTAATATCCAGCATCACGATTCATAATGATGAAACCGTTCTTTGGGAATATGATCTTGAGTACGAAACTCAACAGTCCAAATTATATCTGACATCTATTACAAAAACGGGGCTAAACAATACGGAATTCCCACCTACTATTTTTGAATATGATTCACTAACCGAAGGATGGAAAGAAAGTAGTTTATGGGCATCACCAGTTGACATGTCAGGGAGAGATAGTGGAAGAAGGATTGCCGATGTTAATGGCGACGGATTAGAAGATATTCTTATGGGTTATGCAGATAGTGATGGTGATGTATATTGTTCAACCTGGATAAATACCGGAGATGGCTGGGAACTGAACAGTTCCTGGACAACGCCAACATATTTCAGGCATTATAATCATGATGGTGGGGCTCGCCTTGCAGATGTCAACGGGGACGGATTAGTTGATATTATCCAGCATGGATTTTACATTTCTTCTGCCTGGTTGAATACCGGCACCGGGTGGGAACAAAACAATTCATGGATACCTCCACTGGATTTTGGCTGGTCAAATGATTATGGTGTAAGAGTTTTAGATGTCAACGGAGATGGATTAGTTGACATAATTATGGGTTACAAAAATGATCTTGGAACTGAATACTATGATGCTTATCTCAATACCGGTGAAGGCTGGATACAGGATAATTCATGGAACCCGCCTACTTATTTATCATATGCTGATGTTAATGTAGGAATACAACTCGCTGACCTTAACGGAGACGGACTGGTTGATATCGTTACACTACACTCTGCATGGTTAAACACCGGTAGTGGCTGGGAACAGGATAATTCATGGGGATCCCCAGTATCACTTGCCTCATTTAATACTGGTGTAGTCTTAGTAGATGTTAATGGAGATGGCTTGGTAGATATTCTTAAGAGTATTTATGACAATGTAGGATATACTTACGATGCCTGGATAAACACTGGTAGTGGCTGGGAAAGAGATAACTCATGGAATCCTCCTACACTGATCGCAAGCTACAACAAAGATCAGGGAGTACGGTTTGCAGATTTGAATGGAGATGGGCTGACAGACATTATCAAAGCAGGTTATGGTGATTACCATACCTGGATAAACACTAACACTGAGAGCACAGAAAATTACAAAACACAGGGCCTGCTCAAAAAAATACAGCACCCAACCGGTGGAAGCACGACCATAAAATATGAACCTTCTACGCTCTTCGATAACACCGGGGAAGACGGCGTTTCGGATTTGACCATGAGTATGTGGGTCACAAGCAGTGTGACAAGAGATAATGGTATTACAGGCATGGGAAGTATAGTTTCAACAACCGATTACACCTATAAAAACGGAATGCAGTATTTCGACCCACCGGAAGAAATCGAATTCAGAGGATTTGGCGAGGTTACCGTTGAAAACGAGTATTCGATAGTAAAACACTTTTTCCATCAGGACAATGTGCTCAAGGGCATCGAACATCATACTGAAGTCTGGGACAAAAACGGAAACCTATACAGTTCCTCGAACGCGGAATATACTGCTCAGGAAATGTACCCTGATGTCAACCTGATTTTGCTGGACTCGGAGTCCAAAACAAAGTTTGACGGGCTTGTACAAAACCCGTCCAGTTCAGCTGGCTGGTCCTCTTTCATCAAATATAACGAATATGACGATTACGGGAACCCGCTTTCCATAACAGATTACGGCGATGTGAACACTACCGGAGATGGAAAATATTACCATTTTGAATATGTCAATGCAGTAAATCCGTGGATCCTCGGAAAAAAAACGCATGAATGGGTGGAAGACTCCGATCATGTAAAGAAGAGCGAATCATGGTACTATTATGACGAAACAAATGACAACAGTGCCATCAGCAAAGGGCAGCTCACTAAAACAGTATCATGGAACAATTTGGGAGATAATCCCAATGTTCTGTACGATTATGATGCATATGGAAACATAATCCGGATTACAAATCCGGAAGGGGCTTCAAAGAACATAGAGTATGATGCAAACAATTTATACCCCGTTTCCATTGAAAACGCTCTGGGCCAAAGAGAATGTTACGAATACAATAACCTTGGCAGGATAACAAAAATAACAGACAGTAATGGTATTTCTACGGAATATATCTATGACGATCTGCACAGAATAACAAGGATACTGAAGGTCGATGACACGCCTGATTCTCCGTCCATAGAATATACATATTATCAAGATGGCGTAGCACCTGAAAAAATATCAACCAAAACAAAGGAAAAAGGCGACACCCATCTTGTCGATAATGCCGTGTTCTGTAATTCCACACTTATTACAATTTCTCCATCCTCAGACGGTACCCTGACTGATTACCAGATGAGTTTTAACGTCAGTTACGATCCTGAGATGCAGCCTGATTTTGATGACATTCGGTTTACAGACGGAAACGGAGTTCTGCTTCCATACTGGATCGAGGAAAAGACCGATTATATTTCTGCAAAGGTCTGGGTAAAAGTTCCGGTAATCGACGGCACAGAGAATACTACAGTCAGGATGTACTATGGTAATCCGACAGTGAGCTCCAAATCAAGCATCGATGAAGTTATGATATTTTATGATATGTTCGAGGGCAATTCCATAAATTCAAGTAAATGGATAAGAACGAGCTATGATGATTACCGCATGTATCGGATTTCTTATTCGGTGTCAGATGGTGTTTATACTTCTACTATTGAACCTAGATCTACCTCAGCAATAAGTTTAGGTGGAAGTGTACTTGAATCTAGAGTTAACTTTGAAGATCCAATAGTCTTGCATATAGATTATTATGGGCCTACAGAAATAGGTCACTTCGCTGACGTTTCTTATGGTACTGGTTATTACATGGAGTATAAGGGGGTCACAGATGGATGGTATTACAATTCACATATATATACTAGCCAAACACTTTTGAGTTATTACACTTCAGGTAGTGAGGAAGAGATATATCTTGATAATAGAGTCATGTACCCAGAGTATACTTGGACAGATATGGTCTTCAAATTCGGTGGTTCCAATGTTGCACTTTACGTTAATGGAATTGAGAAAATCAATGTTCTGGGAGAATTTGAAAATACACATGGGACAATTCGACTACCCCACTTCACTTCCGGTGCTCTTTTGAGAGACAAGAATACATTTAAAGTCAAGAATCTCTTTGTACGTAAATATGCATCTTCCGAACCAACTTATACAATTTCCAAATCTCCAAATCATTCAACTTTTGATTCTACCGACTCATATGACGGCTTCGGTCAACTAATCCAGAAAAAGTATGAAGGGGAAGACGGCTGGATTGTCCAGAACACCGCATATAATGAACTGGGCTTTCTGGAAAGTGCTGAAGTCCCGCATTATTCGGATCAATCAGGCTTATCCGTAACCTACGAGTACGATGCAACCGGACGGCCAACGGTAATCACCAATACTGATGGCACTACCCTGAGATATAATTACGAACTTGACAACACCAAGATTACAAACCAGAACGGAGTTGACAAAACATTAACAAGTGATGTTTTCGGAAATATTGTCAAGGTCTATGAATTTAACGAAGGTGAAACTTACGTTACATCCTACGATTACGATGCCCTGAATAATCTCAGAGAGATTACGCCGGGCTGTAATGACCCTCAGGCATCCCCCAGTGTTTATTTCACCTACGATTCCCTTGGCAGGAAAGTGGCAATGGACGACTCTGACATGGGAAGCTGGGTTTATGAATATGACCTGAACGGCAACCTGATAAATCAGACCGATGCCAGGGGAGTTTCAACAATCCTCAGTTATGATGAGCTGGACAGGGTTACTGCCATAGATTACCCTAACGATGAAGATGTCAGTTTCACCTACGACCTTGAGTTTGATGGTACGCTTTCCAGAGTAACAAAAGGATCCGCATCATCAAGTTACGATTACGACCTGCGCTACAGGGTAGAAAGCGAAACCTTAACCATTGACGGTACACCCTACACCACGTCCTATGATTACGACAGCATGGACAGGGTCACAGGCATCACCTACCCGAACGGCAAAGCCGTCAGCCTGACATACAATGCGCAGACCCTTCTTGAAAGTGTGAACGGCGTGATCGATGACCTTGACTACAACGCAAGGAACCAGATCACAAGAAAGGAATATTCCAACGGTGTGGTCACAACCTATACCTACGACAGTCAAAAACTGCTGCTGGACAGAATCTATGCTGCAGGCCTCCAGGACCTCAACTACGATTTCGATAACGTCGGCAATGTCCTCGAGATCGCGGACAACACCCAAAATTCCGTAAAAACCTACGGATACGACGACCTTGACAGGCTGGTCAGCGCGGATATGTCGGTCAACAGCGTCCCTACCTACCAGAGAGACTTCACCTACGACCAGTATGGCAGTATCAGGCAGGTAACTAATAACGGCGCCACAATCTCCTCTTATGATTACTCTGCGACGCCGTCCCACGCACCTGTTACCTACAACGGAAACACCCTCGACTATGATGCAAACGGAAACCTGATCGACGATGAGGATTTCATCTACGTCTACAACGATGCCAACCAGTTAAGTGAGGTCCGTTACTCTACTAACAATTCCCTTGTGGAAAAGTACTGGTACGATGCAAACGGCCAGAGAATCAAGAAACAGAACTCCGGTGGAGAATTCACCTATTACATTAACAAGTTCTACGAAATCGATAACGGTACATCCACCAGCTACTTCTTCCGCGACGACGAACGCGTAGCCAAACAAACATCCGAAGGCATGGAGTGGTACCTTTCAGATCATATAGGCAGCACTTCCCTGATGGTTGATGAAACCAGACTTGAAGTCGAACGAACCGATTACTTCCCATACGGGCAGGTCCGGTCAGGCGGTCTGGAAAAATACGGGTTTACAGGGCAGGAGAACGATGCAGATACCGGGCTGATGTACTACGGTGCGAGGTATTATTCGCCTGAGTACAGGGTTTTCGTTCAGCCGGATACGATGCTTCCTGATCCTTATAATCCGCAGGCATTGAACAGGTATTCTTATGCGTTGAATAATCCGGTGAAGTATACTGATCCGAGCGGACATTATGTTGAGACTGCCATTGATGTAGCGTTCCTTGCAATGGACATCAACGACATCCGCAGCGGGAATGCTGATAAATGGACCTACATCGGTCTTGCTACTGATGTTGTATGTGCTCTGGCGCCGGGTGTTACAGGCGGAAGGCTTGGGGTTCAGGCTCTGGAGGAAACAGTTACTCATGGTGATGATCTTGCAGGCTTCTTTAATCGGATGGACAAGACGGCGGGTGTAGAGAAGAAAGTGGATAATGCGATTGATGCGGGACAAGCTGTTAATCACGTTGGAGACGCTGGAAAAGTTTTGAATCAGTTGCCAAACTTTAAAAATGCTAAAATTGATTCAAGAAAAATAACTGATTATGCTTTAAACCCAAATAACCCAGTAGGCTCTAATAAAGCTAGAGTTTTCAAGAGTGCTCTTGGCTATGATCGGTCAAATGCTGATGACTTGATTGAACAGATTTATTCAAAGCTGCCAGAAAGTCAGGCGAATGTTGGTAAATTGGATAGATACGGGCAAAGGTATACTGTAGACATGGCGATAACTGGTGCAAATGGTAACGTTGCTACTGTTAGAACCGGTTGGATTTTAGATGCAGGATCTGATAGCCCAAGGTTAACAACTCTGTTCGTAAAGTGAGGAATTAACATGAAGTTTTCAGAACTGGACATCGTAAGAACAAAGAAAGACATTCCTGAAGAAGGTGTCAAAAAAGGAGATATTGGCGCCATAATTATCGCTTTTAGTAAGCCAAATGAAGCTTATGAAGTTGAATTTGTGGACAAAGACAATAATTCCAAACAATTGGTTTTTTTGCCAGATGAAATTGAAAGAGTAGAAGAAACGTAAATAAGCATCAAGCAGGTGAATGACAACGGTGCCAAAATATCTCTTATGGATAATCTATGGCACCATCCCATTCTCCTGAAACTTATATTTTTCACCTATTACATTAACAAGTTCTACGAAATTGATAACGGCACATCCACCAGCTACTTCTTCCGCGATGATGAACGCGTAGCCAAAGAAACATCCGAAGGTATGGAGTGGTACCTCTCCGACCATATAGGCAGCACTTCCCTGATGGTTGACGAAACCGGACATGAGGTCGAACGAACCGATTACTTCCCATACGGACAGGTTCGGTCAGGCGGTCTTGAGAAATATGGGTTTACAGGGCAGGAGAACGATGACGATACCGGGCTGATGTACTACGGTGCAAGGTATTATTCGCCCGAGTACAGGGTTTTCGTTCAGCCGGATACACTGCTTCCTGATCCTTATAATCCGCAGGCGTTGAACAGGTATTCTTATGCGCTGAATAATCCTGTGAAATATACTGATCCGAGCGGGCATATTGTCGATACTGCTCTTGATGCTGCATTTATTCTGATGGATTTGAACGACATCAGGCAGGACCCATCTGACCTGTGGGCCTGGGGCGCACTTGGTGCAGATGGGGTATGCGCTGTCGTGCCATTTGCAACCGGTGGCGGACTTGGAGTAAAAGGAATTAAAGCTGCCAATGAGATTGATAATGCTGTTGATGCTGAAAAAGCTGTCACTAATACAGAAGAGTTGGTAAAAACAGTAGACAATGGATTAGATGCCGTTGACAACGTAAAATGGTTGGACCATGCTCATAAGCATATGGCAAGCTCAAAGTTGCCATGGAAAGATGTCGTAAAAGGGACAAAACATGGAAGCGCAAAATATGTTCAAGACTTTAATGATAATGATATAAAAGAACTGGAAACAATGGTATGGAAAGAGGGAACTAAGGTTGAGCAAAATGGAAAAACATACAGCGTTATGAAGTTTGATGATGTGATTGGTGCAAGTTCTGGACAAGAAACTCAATATGTTCAGGTAGAGTATAGTGATGGATTCATACACGGCAGACCTATTGATGAATCAAGATACAATAAATTGTTAAAAGATGATAGTTTGAAGTGATATAAATGTTTGAAGATATTAATTTTAACTCAAAAGAATACATTTATAATCCGTATCCAATTGATCAGGGTGAAAATCCTGATTATCAATTATATGATGAAGATGTATTTCAAGTAAATTATAATGTTGACAATACACGTTACACTATTGACGTTGGTTGGTATCCGGCATTTTCACCCGAAGGCTCCTTTAGAATAGTAATTGTTAAAAATTGTGATTGGGAGAATTTTCTTTACAATAAAAGTACCAGAGATTACAAACAATTGCATAAATATATGGAAGAATGCGTGGAGATTGTCAGGAGGTTAATAAAATAAACTGAACAAACTTAATAATAAGATTAAGGGAATCATTCCCTTATTATCAATTTTCAAGTCACATATTTATTATCGATCCTGAAATACTTGTTTTAGGCCACATCCAATACAATATACTCTCATTAATTTTATGAATACTTAATCTGTCCAATGACATACTTTAGCTGAGAAATGATGTTTTTTCATTTTTGAATGATTCGTTTTCGTTCAGCCGTATACCCTTCTTCCTGACCCGTACAACCCGCAGGCTCTGAATAGGTATTCTTATGCGCTGAACAACCCGGTGAAGTATACTGATCCGAGCGGACATTATGTTGAGACTGCCATTGATGTAGCGTTCCTTGCAATGGACATTAACGATATTCGTACCGGGAATGCTGATAAGTGATAGGTCTCGCTACTGATGTTGTATGTGCTCTGGCGCCGGGTGTGACAGGTGGAAGGCTTGGAGTTCAGGCTCTGGAGGAAACAGTTACTGGTGCGGATAATGTTGGTGATTTGTTCAAGCTGCTGGATAAGACGGCGGGTGTAGAGAAGAAAGTAGATAACGCGATTGATGCGGGACAAACTGTTAATCATATTGATGATACGCTTCAAGCAACAGATTATGTTCTTAAAGCAAACACTAAAGCTGAAGCAAAAAAAGCTGTTGATGGATTACCTCTCGAGATTAGAGATAAAATAAAAGATTTTTACAATGGAGGATCTAATAAATACACAGAGTTTACATTACAGAAAACTGAAAACGGAAACTATTTAGCTACTATGACCAAACCAGGTAATGTTCCTGGTTCTTACGCTACCTACTATAAGGAAATTTCACCTTCTGGAGACACCCTCAAGGTATACAAAGAAACGATAGATCCTTCTGGTAATCTTGTACACTCTAAAAATAAAATGAGATAATAGGAAGGAATAAGATGATCGATCTAGAAAAAATAACAAACTTTAGGGATTTAATCATCTCAAATAAAGAACTCTTTGAATCTGTTCCATTTAATCCGCCTAAAGAATATTGGAATAATCGGGTAGTAGTCTGCAGTGAGCACTTAATACATTTATTGGAAGAATATAAGGCTGGAAAGATTTCAAAGAGAGATGTATTGGATTGGGTAAACACAATATGGTTCTCTGAATGGTATTATTACTGTGAAGAGTATAGTGATTCTATTGCAAGCGTAATGGATGAACTCGAAGAAATTGACGAAGAAGGAAAGGAATTAGCAACAGAGAAGGCAGAACTTTATCTCTATGCTCTCCGAAACAACCTTGAGGCATGGAAACTTAAAGACAGAAATAATATTTGACTATTGTTTCTCACAAATGACAGTAATTTAAGCTTATTCCTTTATGTTTTTGCCTGATAACAGGCAAATTTACTTTTTTATTGAGCTCATCCTAAAACTCAGAATTCACTTCTCGAATCTTATATCCCAAATAATCGATCAAGTTCCTGATCTTGAAAATAATCTGGAACTTGTTAATGAATGAAGTGAAATGGCTTTTGGGATAAGCTCACCAATTATGGTTCTCAAACCATGATTTACTTTTCTAATGATAATCGATTTACAACGATGCCAACCAGTTAAGTGAGGTCCGTTACTCCGCTAACAATTCCCTTGTGGAAAAGTACTGGTACGATGCAAACGGCCAGAGAATCAAGAAACAGAACTCCGACAGCGAGTTCACCTATTACATTAACAAGTTCTACGAAATTGATAACGGCACATCCACCAGCCAATTCTTCCGCGACGACGAACGCGTAGCCAAACAAACATCAGAAAGCATGGAGTGGTACCTTTCAGACCACATAGGTAGCACTTCCCTGATGGTTGATGAAACCGGACTTGAGGTCGAACGAACCGATTACTTCCCATACGGACAGGTTCGGTCCGGCGGTCTTGAGAAATACGGATTTACCGGACAGGAAAATGATGCCGATACCGGGCTGATGTACTACGGTGCAAGGTATTATTCGCCTGAGTACAGGGTTTTCGTTCAGCCGGATACGATGCTTCCTGATCCGTATAATCCGCAGGCGTTGAACAGGTATTCTTATGCGCTGAATAATCCGGTGAAGTATACTGATCCGAGCGGGCACTATGTTGAGACTGCCATTGATGTAGCGTTCCTTGCAATGGACATCAACGACATCCGCAGCGGGAATGCTGATAAATGGACCTACATCGGTCTTGCTACTGATGTTGTATGTGCTCTGGCGCCGGGTGTGACAGGCGGAAGGCTTGGAGTTCAGGCTCTGGAGGAAACGGTTAATCATGGTGATGAGCTTGCAGACTTCTTTAATCGGATGGATAAGGTGGCGGATACAGAGAAGAAAGTGGATAATGCGATTGATACTGAAAAAACTGTTAATCATATTGACGAAGGAATACTGAACAAATGGTCAGCACAAAGTTCCAAAACAGTTGAAGATAGTTTGGATTATCATTATGAAAGACATGTATTGAGTAGAAATATCGATATGAGTATGGAAGACTACACAACTAATGCCGAAAATTTATTTAAACAATATGATAAAAATAATTTGCCGGGAAATGCGAAAATAACAGAAACTAGGTTAAGTGACGGGACTACAGGTATCAAAATAGTAACTGGACCTAAGAGTAATAATGAAATGGGTATTTTTACAAAAGATGGAAAAATAGTTTCATATCATCCTAAAAATCCCAACAAATAGAGGTGTAGGTATGGAAAAACTAGAGGAAATAATAGATGTATTGGATCAAATGAAAAGTATAATTCGATTTGTACATCTAGGAGACATTCCAGAAGATGATCTTAAAATTGATTTTTGGGCTGAGTTAGACCTAGCATCAGCTGATGTATATGGAATTCTCACAAGGTATAGAGATGTAAAGTCTTCAAAAAAAGTGAAAAAAGAGGAAATTGATTTTTTAGTTTCAGAGAGGCTAAAAAATCTCAAAGATTTAAGCGCAAAAATAAACCTTGAAGATTATCCACATATGGAAATTAATTTTTTAGTCATATCTCATACAATTAAACTATTAGAGACATATTATAAATTAATCGATGAAAACAATATGGATTGAGAGACTAATTCTCTGTAAAGTATAAAAAAGATTTTGAAGAATACATCAGGGAAAATAAATTATTCCCTGATGCTTATCAATCTTTCAAATCGTACACTCTGCATTGATCCTGAAATACGGTTATGTCAGGTCATATCTTTATTTAGTAGCATTCTCATCGCCCATGCTGAGTGATTCGATTGGTTTATCCATGAATCCATAAGAGATTGGAAACTCTTTAAATCTACCCTTTATGAAGTTTTTTTATTGCTTATAATCTCCTCTTGAATTGTTTTTTACAACCAATGTTTCAGAGAAACATCCGAAAGCATGGAGTGGTACCTCTCCGACCATATAGGCAGCACTTCCCTGATGGTTGACGAAACCGGGCTTGAAGTCGAACGCACCGATTACTTCCCATACGGCCAGGTCCGGTCAGGCGGTCTGGAGAAATACGGGTTTACAGGTCAGGAGAACGATGCCGATACCGGGCTGATGTACTACGGTGCAAGGTATTATTCGCCTGAGTACAGGGTTTTCGTTCAGCCGGATACGATGCTTCCTGATCCTTATAATCCGCAGGCTTTGAACAGGTATTCTTATGCATTGAATAATCCGGTGAAATATACTGATCCGAGCGGGCACTATGTTGAAACTGCCATTGATATAGCGTTCCTTGCAATGGATATTAATGATATCCGCACCGGGAATGCTGATAAATGGACCTACATAGGTCTTGCTACTGATGTTGTATGTGCTCTGGCGCCGGGTGTGACAGGCGGAAGGCTTGGAGTTCAGGCTCTGGAGGAAACAGTTACTCAAGCTGACAATCTTGGTGATTTGTTCAAGTTGCTGGATAAGACGGCGGATGCAGAGAAGAAAGTAGATAATGCTCTTCAATCCCACAGGCGGTTCTATAATTCTGCTCCGCAACGCTTACAGAATTTAGCATCGCTGTCATGCCCCTCAAAACTGCAATTTTGACACACCTTTCCTTTAAGGTTTCTGCTTGCATAGGTCATCTCGGATGTGACAATACCTGTCGGAACCGCTATGATGCTATAACCTATTATCATGATAAATGACGCCAGTGCCTGTCCGAGATTCGTCTCAGGGACTATGTCCCCGTATCCTACGGTTGTAAGTGTTATGATTGCCCAGTAGATGCTCCGGGGTATGCTGGTAAACCCGCTCTCTGCCCCTTCAATAACGTACATCATTGAGCCCAGTATCACCACCAGGTTCAAGACAGTAAACAGGAACAGGGTTATTTTTCGCCGGCTTGCACGTAAAGCTCTTATCAAGAACTCAGCTTCTCCAAGATACTGGACAAGTTTGAGCACCCTGAAAATCCTGAGTAAACGTAAACTCCGGATCACCAGAAGATACCGGCCGCCTGGAAGGATCAGGCTGAGATATGTCGGGAGAATCGCCAGCAGGTCTATGATGCCAAAAAAACTTGTGGCGTATTTGAGGGGTCTCCCAACACAGATCAGGCGCAAAAGATACTCCACTGTAAATAGTATCGTGAAAATCCATTCCAGTGAATAAAACAAACCGCCATATCTTGCTGCAATGCTGCTTACGCTATCAAGCATAACGACAATGACGCTCAGCAGGATGGTAAGAATCAGGACTTCATCAAAAATCTTTCCGGCGGGAGTGTCGGCTTCAAATATTATCGTATATAACGTATTTCGCCAATTACTATCATGCGGCCTATTTTGCGGGTTATCTTTCACTGAAGCAGCCATTGTTAACATCCACGCAGCAAGAGTTTGATATGCAATCTAACTTTTCGAAAATTCAGTTATGATGCAACATCTTAAAAAGCAGTTACATCCCCCTATGTTTCACACTATAATAAGTATTTACTTACAGTGGGTTAATATTATAGTTAAATAACAGTTAAATACATCAGGTTTTTGACCTGTTCTCATAATATTGGAACTTCCAAAATTATGATTGATGTGTTCTCTTTTCCCTTTTCCTTTTTCCTTTTCCTCTTTCCTTTTCCTCTTTCCTTTTCCCTTTCTTCTTTCCCTTTTCATTTGTTTCTCATGTTTTCGTTTTTGCGAAGTTTTTTCTATTCTGCCATGATTCTGTAAAGGGAAAGTTGCATTATAGGAAATTTACATCAGATGAAACATATCCATTAATATAAAGAAAATGATATAGTATATCCTGTACTTATAGAATTTCTCAAGCAACCTGGTTTCTGTGGTGATTTCCAATTTTGTTTGAAGAGGTGTTCTTATGAACAGCAACACAGCAGTTAGAAATCTTGGCATAGGACTGACAGTCACAGGCTTAATCTTGCTGGTGGGATACGCCCTTTATGATATTTTTACCACAGAGTCCAGCCTCATCCTTAAAATATCTATCACGGCAATTGTAGCAGGTATAGGGCTGGTTTTATTGATCCTGATAAAGGAAAAAATGAGTGTCAAGGATAAGGAGATTGAAAGGAGATACTAGGTGAGAACATGATAATCGCAACTACGGATACAATAGCAGAAAAGGAGATCATACGTACCCTTGGAATGGCCCGTGGCAGTACCATTCAGGCCAAGCATATTGGTAAGGATATTATGTCAGGTCTGCGCAGCGTCGTAGGGGGCGAACTGACAGAATACTCCGAGATGCTTGAAGAAGCAAGGGAGAAGGCGATCAACCGCATGGTTGAGGATGCCGAAAAGATGGGAGCCGATGCCGTGGTAAATGTCAGGTTCATGACCTCCATGGTAATGGCAGGAGCAGCCGAGATGCTTGCATACGGAACGGCTGTAAAGATAAGGGATAAGGAATAATCAAAGGAATAATCATTGTTCCTCAGGGAATAAGTCTTCACTGCGCAGTTAATAAACAACCGGAGAAGGCTATTCCTGTTAAGCAGGCTTTAGTTTATGAATATTTTCAATTCGGTGGCTGCTTTCCTTTTTTAGTAAACTATTCAATTAGATCTTTTTAATCCTGTGAGGTATATATAGTACCTTCAGGGCACCAAAAAAGCTACAAAAAGAGGAAAATCGTTTTTTACAGGGACTCTGCCCCACAGGAGCAGAGCCTCTGCTCTTTTTTCCGGCAGGAAAAAAGAAAAAAAGATTTGTTTTTAAATCATTACAGTCGATATCAAGCGACGTGGATGTAAGTGTCCACAAGTCTCTTGATTTCTTCTGTCTTACCGTAGAGTTTCTCGCTCAGCTGGTAGTCATTGAAGGCTTCAAGGCCACCAATGATTCCATCGAGCATGCCCTCGGTAAAGACATCGTACTGCATGAAGATATCCTTCTGTTTCTTCAGGGCCTGGGCGGACTCGTAGCAGGAAGCAGGGAGGTGCTCAAGTTCGGCAAGCCTGTCCTTGTGCTCGTCCTTGAAGATGTTTACACTGATGTACAGCTTCTTGGAAAGTTCAAGGGCATTGTCCATCTGGAGACCGTGACGGGTACCGACACAGAGCCCTGCGAGGAGGAGATAGACGTCAGCAGAACCGTCAGCTGCACGGAACTCGTAGGTCTGCTTGCTGGAGTGGTCCTTGAGTTCTTCGCTGTAGTTCGGGTTTGCGATGGTGATCATCTTGCTTGCTTCCCCGGACCAGCCGAGAGGCACACGGATAAGGGCAGAGCGGTTCCTGTCTCCCCAGCAGATATTGGTTGGAGCTTCCTGGTGAGGTACAAGACGCAGGTAGGATGTCGGGATCCTGTTTCCGAAAGCAGTGATTGATCCGGCAATATCCAGGCAGCCAACGATTGCTTTCTTTGCGGCATCGGTGAGCTGTCCTCCGTTCTCGACGGTTGCAGTCTTGCCATCTTTCATGAGCTTCATGTGGATGTGTAGTCCACTGCCTGCCTTTCCGACGGTGATCTTCGGGGCATAGCTGACTGAAACACCATACTGGGCTGCAAGCATCCTGAGCACCCATTTTCCGATGATCAGGCGGTCAGCAGCATCCTCGAGGCTTGTGGTCTCGAACTCGATTTCGTTCTGCTCGTAGTAGTACTTTTCATCGGTAAAGTTTCCGACTTCAGAGTGTCCGTATTTGATTGATCCGCCAGCTTCGGCGATTGCGAGCATGGCATCTTTCCTGAGCTGGTCGAACTTGGTGAAGGGGCCTGCTTCGTGGTAGCCTCTCTGGTCAACAGCCGGGAAATCAGTATCAATCTGTTCTTTGTCGCTGATGATGTAATACTCGAGTTCAGCCATTGCATTTAACTCGTACCCGGTTTCTTCCTTCAGAACAGCATGAGCCTTCTTCATGATGTTTTCAGCAGAGCTTGCAAGGGCATTTCCATCCTTGTCGAAGTAAGAACAGAGTAAATCAAGAGTCGGGATTTCCTCAAACGGGTTTACAAAAGCAGTTCGGTATTTCGGGACGACGTAAAGGTCGCTTGAATCGGCTTCTATGTATTTGAAAAGACTGGATCCATCCACTCTTTCTCCGGTAGAAAGCACGGTGTCAAGGTGTTCTTCATTTCTGATAACGAAGCTGAGGGCTTTGAGCCTGCCATCTCCACCAACATAGCGGAAGGTCAGCATCTTAATGCCGTTTTCTTTGATGAACTTTATGATGTCGTCTTTGGTGAATTCGTTTGCTGGCTTCTTAAGGTACTGTACCAGGCTGTTCGGATTCAGTTCTACAGATGATGTTTTCATTGTTATCCCTTCTTATTGATTGAAATATGTTTGATTGGAATATTCGAGTATTCAAAGCCTCATTTCAATAATAATATTGTTCAGGCTTAATGATTGCCGTATTAATCGTAATTTAGTAAATTTCTGCCTGACTAGGAAAGAGATAACTTACTGCGGTCTATATAAAGTTTTCTCTTTTTTATTTTTTGGATGAAATATAAACAGCGGATAATCATCATGGGCTTGTTCGGCATAATTCTGTTTTTCGGACAGATGGACAGGAGAAAATAGGGTTTTTGCCCAATAAATATATTGGACGAATGCAATATAGATATTTAATAAATATAACCATAACAAATTATAAGATTGGTGGGGACAGCCAGAGATTTCAATATGTTTTCTATGGCAGGATTTTCTATGGCAGATTTTTGATTATTCCATAAGGGAGAATGGAGGAAAAGTATGGAAACTTATAATATTCCAGAGATTGCGAGGAATGTTTTTGGTGTCGGGTCAAAAGACTGGAACCGCAGGATGTTCGATTCTTTAATTCCTCTGCCAGAGGGTACCAGCTACAATTCTTATCTCGTAAAAGGCGAGAAGAAAACAGCCCTCATAGATACCGTGAATCCGGGTTTTGAAGAGGAACTAGAGGTAAAAATCAATATGGTCTCGGACCTGGAAAAACTGGATTACCTGATAATGAACCATGCCGAACCGGATCATGCCAATGCAATTCGATTTATCCTTGAAAAGGCTCCGAATGCCCTATTTGTAACAACTGAGAAAGGAGTGAAGATGGCCAGGCTCTACCATGAGCTGCCTGAAGCCCGGATCAAAATCGTTGCTGAAGGAGACAGTCTTGATCTGGGAGGAAAGACCCTTCGTTTCATAGAAGCACCCTGGCTCCACTGGCCTGAAACAATGTTCACATACCTGCCTGAAGACAAAGTCCTTTTTCCATGCGATTTTTTCGGAGCTCATACAGCTCAGGGCATCTATGATGAAGATATCGAAGAGCTTATTCCTTTTGCAAAACGCTACTACGGGGAAATCATGATGCCTTTCGGGAAAATGGGGGCCAGAGCTCTTGAAAAGATAAAGGACCTGGATATCGAAATTATTGCCCCCAGCCACGGGCCTGTTTACAAAAACCCGAAGAGAATTATGGACCCATATGCGAAATGGACTGCAGGAAAAACCGAGAATAAAGCCCTTATTGTTTATGTGAGCATGTGGGGCTCAACTAGAGAGATGATCCGGACAATTGCAGAAACCTTGCTAAAAGAAGGAGTGGATGTCAGGATGTATGATCTTGCAGTCTCGGATATAGGAGATGTTGCAAGAGAACTGGTTGATTCCCGTGCTCTTATCCTTGGAGCGCCGACAGTTCTTGGAGGCATGCACCCGATTGCCCTTTACGGCACGTCTCTGGTAAAAGCTCTCAACCCACCGGCAAAGTATGGGGTTGTGCTCGGGTCCTTTGGCTGGGGTGGAGGGGCGCTGAAGCAGGCAGGAGAAATTCTGGCTCCTTTGAAAATGGAGATTGTAGGAACCCTTCAGGTGAAAGGCAAAGCTAGTGAAGAAGACTTAAAAAGAGTAGAGGAAATAGGCAGAGAACTGGCTCAAAAAATGAAAGCATGACTCCGTGAATTGCAGGAGGAAGAGTTCTGCCTGAAGAATCCTATCAGGAAGAACTCTAAGGCTCTTCCACGTCAACAAGATACGGTTAATCTGGCTGATGGGTTAATCTGGCTGAGAATCCTTATGAAATTTTTTCAGTAGCATGTGCAAATATCCGTAAAAGGAAATGCCTAAAATTGCCCCCCATAAAGGCAGCAGGCTTTCAGCTCCTGCCCATCCTCTTAGAGCTGTCAACAAACCTGCACTCAGCAGAGCTGTCAGCTGAGCTGCCTGCATCCGAAGAGGATCTAAAGGAATTCCTGTCATGTCCCCTCCGGATTTTATTTTTCTGGAGCTAAGGACAATGGGAATAAAAAGGAGAGAAACTGTTAGCATGAATAAGCCTGATTGAATAGCCGAAAAAGTGCTTTCTATATCCAGAAAAGTGCTTTCTTGTCCTGCAGCCTTTAAGAAAGCAAGTACTGAAACTATAAAGGCCGCTCCTCCAAAGATACGGTTGTGACGATTGGGTGCAGGAAGGAAAGAGTCCAGTAAAAATGCAAGTGAAGTAAATAAACCAAAAATCCAGTTTCCTTGCAGCGAAATCCAGCTTGAAAGCAGAAGTACCGCAAGAGAATCGGAAGTTTTTGAAGGCATCCCGGTACTTCTGTTAACTATACGAATAAGCAGGAGTTCCAGGAAGAGACCAAGCAATAAAGGAGAAGGGAAAAATAGAAAGCCTGTGCAGCCCAAAAAAGCTGCAAAAAACGCAGAGAGTTCGTTGTCCGGGTCCAGTTCCCTTGCAAACGCCCAGGCAAGAAATACCGATGCTCCTGCCCTTAAGCCGGAGTAAAAAGCTGCGGAAATATCTCTTCCCAGGAAAAGTTGAAAACCTGAGATTCCAAAGAGGAAAAGCAGGGTAATTATCACAATCGCCCTGTTTGTGGGATAATCAAGGTCTATTGAGCGAGTAAGTGAACTTAGCCTTTCAACCTTCATTCTTACCTCTGCGAGCTGAACATGTATAACTTTTGTGAAAATGTTTAACTTTTGTGTTTATTATCCGGAATTCATAAATAGAATTTCATCTGTGATATAATTATTAAAGTTAAACATAATTAGGGAAATTATGATTTATGGAAAATAAGGCTTTATATGGAAAATAATTTTCGAGAACATAGCGCATAGAATATAGTGCATAATAGATCTGTTTAGTAGGTCTGGTTATAGGCTTTTCCGGACCTGGTCTTTTCAGCAGGCCCGAGGTTCAATTTTCAAGATTACCTTCAGGTCCTGATTTCAAGTTTCAGATAAGGAGTTTTCTTACGAAAAAGGGGTTTTCTTATGGAAAGGGAATCTGAACTAAAAAGGGACCTGAGTTTACCGGAAATTACTCTGGTAGGAATTGGCAATATTCTTGGAGCCGGGATCTATGTGCTGATGGGAAAAGCTGCAGGACTTGCAGGCAATATGGTCTGGTTTTCCTTTCTGTTTGCAGGATTTACTGCTGCACTTTCCGCCCTTAGTTATATGGAGCTTTCTTCAATGTATCCCCGAGCAGGGGCGGAGTATGAGTTTGCAAAAAGAGCTTTTGGAGAACGTACAGGTCTATTTGTAGGGCTGCTAGTTATCTATTATGTAGCAATTACCGGCTCTGCGGTTGCTCTCGGCTTCGGAAGGTACTTCAGTAACCTTTTCGGGGGTGGAATTATAATAGCGGCAGTAAGCCTGTTTATTGTCCTCAGCTTTATCATGGTTTACGGCATCAAGGAGTCCGCACGGCTGGCTATTCTCATGACTTTTATAGAACTTTCGGGACTTCTGATTATTATTTACGTGGGAATTCCTTATCTTGGTACGGTAAATTATTTTGAGACTCCGAACCTCTCAGGAGTCTTTGAGGCTTCTGCCCTGATTATTTTTGCATTTCTGGGTTTTGAGGATATTGTGAGATTATCCCAGGAAACAATAGATGCAGAGAAAACAACTCCAAAAGCTTTGCTTATTGCCATCTTCGTCACTGTTTTCCTCTATATTTGTGTGGCAGTAGCTACTGTAAGTGTGCTTGATTTTCGGGTTCTCGGAATTTCAGATATTCCGCTTGCTGATGTTGCGGCGGTCTCTCTTGGGAATAAGGCTTTTATCCTTCTTTCCTGGATCGCGCTTTTTTCCACAACGAACACCGTACTTGTGGTTATGCTTGGAGGGTCAAGGATTGTCTACGGCATGGCAGACGCAGGTTCGCTTCCGAAAATCTTCGCACGTGTACACCACTTCTTCAAGACTCCCTGGACGGCAATTTTCGGAATTACATGCTTTTCGAGTCTGTTCATCCTCCTCGGAGACATAACAACGGTAGCAAATATTGCGAATTTCATGATTTTTATTGTCTTTTTTATAGTCAATATTTCCCTCATAAGGCTCCGATACACCGACCCGGGAAGAAAACGCCCTTTTAGAGTGCCGTTCAGCATCGGCCGTTTGCCCCTGTTTCCGGCTCTTGGTGCTCTATCTGCTGTTTTTCTTTTTTCCCAGATCAGTAAAGAAGTCATGGTTTACGGGTTTTTCCTTGCAGGGATAAGCGTACTTATAGTGCTGCTTAAAACCAGAAAAGAGTCGGCTGAGATTCCGGCTGGCTGATTTTCTTTAATTCTATTTATCTTATAGTAAATCTCACAAAGACATAAATATTATTTATACAGTTGATTCAAACAAAGGCATTTGAGCTAATTATAAAAAACCAAATTAGAAGATATTTATATAAATAATGGCTTAAAAAAGCTTTAATATTTATTTAGTCACTCAAAAAGTGTTTTTTTTCTTTTTTATAGGATTAAATTCCTTCTTCAGGTTTAAACGGCGCCTGTATATTTCCGGAACATACAGGTGTTTCTGGAATGTTCCATAAATAGAAATGGGCTTTTAATGCTTTTAATAAGCAAAAAAAGCATATATATAGATTTAATTGCTTAAAAAAGAATAATTAGGCTTTTTTCCAAGATCTGACGATTTATATTGAATATTTTTCGATTTTAGTTATTATTGGGTCTTGATATTCAACAAGAATTAGTTTTATATACATAAAATCCAATTTGATTCGTTTTATTTCAGGGATTATCTATATTATAAATTATAAATCTCAAAACTGAAATGAATCCGAAATATACTAAAAATTTATAAACAGAACTACCTAAATATAACTAAACAGCTTTTAAACAGATTTGCCACTCAGACCATAATAAAGTTTCAGTTCTGCTTACAAATAATTTCAGGTTAAAAAAGGGAGTAGATATGAGAAAAGAGCCTTATGAGTTCCCACTGGAGGATTTCATTCCAAGAGAAGACTTTAACAAAATAAAGAAGTTCTCCCGGGATAAAGAAACACCATTTCTGATCATCGATCTTCAGAGAATAGAGCGAAGTTATGACGATCTTGTAGAGCACATGCCTTTTGCAAAAATTCACTATGCTGTAAAGGCCAATCCTATGGATAAGGTAGTGCTCGCTCTGAAGAACAAAGGTTCCAACTTTGATGTTGCAACTGTTTACGAACTTGATCAGTTGCTAAGGCTCGGGGTAGAGCCCGAGAGGATAAGTTATGGAAACACGATCAAAAAAGAAAAGGACATAGGTTATGCCTATGAGAAAGGAGTAAGGCTCTTTGTTACTGATTCAGAAAGTGATTTGAAAAAGTTAGCCCGAAAAGCTCCCGGCTCAAGGGTTTTTTTCAGGATTCTTACAGAAAGTGATGGTGCAGATTGGCCACTTTCTAGAAAATTCGGCTCCCATCCGGACCTGATATACAAACTAATTATGAAAGCCGAAAAGCTCGGGCTTGAACCTTATGGGCTTTCTTTCCATGTTGGTTCCCAGCAGAGGGATATCGGGCAATGGGACAATGCAATCTCCAAGTGCAAATACCTTTTTGAAGCAGTGGCCGAAAAAGGAATTCAGCTGAAAATGATCAACCTCGGTGGAGGCTTCCCCGCAAAATATCAGGCTCAGGCCCACGACCTTGAGACTTATGCCAGTGAAATCCGCCGCTTTTTGCATGACGACTTCGGAGAAGAACTTCCCGAAATCATTATCGAGCCAGGGCGTTCTCTGGTTGCCGATGCTGGCATAATCGTAAGTGAAGTCGTTATGATCTCCCTGAAAGCCAGGTTCAACCAGTACAAGTGGGTTTATCTTGATATAGGAAAGTTCGGCGGCCTTATTGAGACCCTTGACGAATGCATCAAATACCCCATTTTCTGTGATAAAAAAGGATGTGCAGAAGAGGTCATCCTTGCAGGCCCCACCTGTGACAGCATGGATATCCTCTATGAGCACCATAAGTATTCATTCCCTCATACTATGAGAGAAGGTAACCGTGTATATATCTTCACTACCGGAGCTTACACCCAGAGTTACTGTTCCGTGAATTTTAACGGCTTTCCACCTCTCAAAGCCTACATTATTTAAAGGGCAGATGCCCTTACTATTTTTTGTTTTTCGACTGACCGCCAGATAAGTTAGCGGAGGCGCTTATATTTACCTGTGGATTAAGATGTGGTTCTGGAGTCAAAAATAGGTACTCAGGCCACCTGGGGACGTTTCCGGCATTAAGTTTCTTTTAATAGCATAAAGGAAGTGGGAAACTGATATTATGTGAAATAACAGATTGCTGGATTGATGTTTTATCAAACAAACTACAATCTGGTTATCAGATGACGTAAGTGCTGTAAATGAGAGTTATAAAAATACTTTTTTATTATATTTAGGTTAAAATATTCAACGCCGTTGAAAGTTTAATCGCAAAGAAAATATATGGTCAATTTGAAAATTTGAATTAAAAAAGGTTTTTCGGGTCGGTGATGATATATATTACCGCATCGTTATAAAAGATAATAGATTGAGAGTAATAGGGTTTCCTCTCAATCTAGGGTTGGATCGCAGGTAGGGATCTCGAGAATAGGGACTCGACCCCTACCATCTACTTCTGAACAAATAATTAATTTTAAACAAAATTCTCAAAAGACCTTTACTTCAGAATTAATTTTCAGTAAGACTTGCTCTTTTTTATAATGTATTTATTTTAAATAAACCTTATGACCGTTCCTAAATGTCTAAATTTCTAAATTTATTATATATTGTGCTCATCAGGTATGCGCGATAACACATATGCGTGGTCTTTTGCCAGGTCTTAAAATTGCCTTTTCTTGTTGAAACAATAAGTCCAGAACTCTTGCGAGATAAAGACCGCAAAATAGTGAGTTTGCCCGAAATAAGGAAAAGGTAGGTAGTTCCGGGCAAAGAAAATAAAGATTCGGTAAAGGTTTTTTTAGTTAAAAGACATTGAATTTTTTGAACTTTTATCTCCTGCATATTTCCTTTTCCATATGCTCTGTTTATTATTCTACTTTAACGGTTTCTACTTTAACAGTAGTGTTGTTATGCATTGTATCCCTCAGCCAGGTTGACATTTACATATACTACGGCTTCATTAGTGTGCCTGTAGGCATAGTCATCCGTAATTTCGGGCAGCCGGTCTGCTTCAGCCTGAGAGGTTACCACAGTACCTGCAGGGATGTATCTGCCGTCAGGGATAGTTACACCAATTGCTGCTGATGTCGGTTCAAGTACACAGTTGTTTCCTACCTTAGTCTTGAAAACGAAGGCCTGCATGCCAATGAATGTGTCATTTCCAACAGAGGCAGGGCCGTGGATCTGGGACTGGTGGGCAAGAGAAACCCTTTCTCCAACGTAAACTGCGTATTTTTTACCGTCAACCTCAACCAGATTCTTTTCCACAGGCTCGCCTTCCTCATCAATCGTCTCAAGGGCATGGAGCACAACTCCGTCCTGGATATTGGTCTCGTCTCCAACAAAAATCGGCATGCCTTCATCGCTCCGGACTGAAGCCATCGGGGAAACCATTACACTGGCGCCTATTGTTACATCACCTATTACTGCTGCCTGGGGGTGGATGTAGGCAGTTGGGTCAATAATCGGTTCGGTTGGTTCGGGATTCCAGGGAGTCACAGGATTTGCCTGGATGTTCGAAACCTCGCTCTCAACCTCTGCTTCCACACTTTCGCCTTCTTCTATTTCTCCGCCCTGCGAGACACACCCGCTTACAGCGAGGGTGAGTGCCAGGGATAGAAGAAGAGCCATAAAGATCCTGTTAAGTTTCATAGAAGTCCTCCAATAACAGCGTGAAGAGTATAAATTATTTAGACATTTCTATTTTTATTTAAAAATAGATAAAAAAATAAATGTAGAAATATTTTTATCTGGAAACTGGACGTGCAAACATTTTCAATATAACTTATCAGTAAGCTCAATTTATCTGGGTCTTTATCAAATCCAAAAAGCCTTATATTTAAAAGATATAGAGGATGTTATGGAGGCTGTGCTTCAAGTTCCCTGGAAATTAATAGTTTCCGACCTGCCTGTATTTTCGGTGCTCGCAGTCTGGAATTTGTTTGTTCTCCTTGTTATCTCAAAAAAAGTGTACGAATCTTCTCTAAAAAAGGGAAGGTCAATCAATTCTTCAATATACTTTTCCAGAAAAGCAATCCATTTTTTAGCAGGCGGGTTGACGGCAATGCTGCTTCCCTTTGTTGCTCACGAGCCTATCCTGCCGGCAGTGATGGCTTTAGGGCTTGCTCTTGCGACATATGTGCCGCATAAACTTAACAGGCGGATGTACTGGTTCCAGGACCCGGAAAACATTTATGATGTGGATTTCACATTGAGCTGGGGATTGATAGTGTTTTTTACCTGGTATATTGACAGGACTTTCTGGCTTGGAGTGATTCCGGTGCTTTTCATGGCATATGGGGATGGGATTACTGGAATAATAAGGAACCTGAAATACAATAAAAGGACAAAAGCCTGGGAAGGGACTGCAGGTATGCTCGTGCTGTGCATAATTATCGGCGCAAAAATGGGGATGGCAGGAGTTCTTGCAGGAATAGTATGCTCATTCGTGGAAAGAATAGAAAATATGGACGACAATATCACAGTACCTGCAGTTAGCTTATTTATTCTACTCGGAGCTTACTATTATTTTCCTTCATTCACCATTTCTCTCTATTGATGTTTTCAGTATCCTTTACTGAAAGAATCTCCTAAATAATCGTTCCTTATTATCTTTCAATATTATCTTTCAATATTATCTTTCAATATTATCTTTCAATATTATCTTTCCTTTCTTGAAAGCCTGACTTGAAAGCCTTTATGTTTTTAAATTATTCAGAATCAACAATCTAAAAGTTCTTATATCTTTGAGTGTAATATATTAAAAAATAGAGTGTGTTAGGGGATAAGCTATCTAAAATATTAATAGGGGAATTTGCAGATTTTCATGCTCTAAATTAAATGTTCACATAATAGAACTTCAACTTACTAAATCACTAACTTTCTAATAATAACATTGTACAAATAATTATTTTTTAATGGCTTACAATATATATTAAAAATAGCCTGAAATTTTTCAAGATTTATAGATGGGTCTTTACATTTATTGGGGATGGAAAGAAATGAATGAGAATACAAAGAATTTGAAAAAGAAGGTAGAACGCTCTGTTTTCGCGGGGAACAGGGCAGCTGCTGCAAAAGATCTGGGGGAAACCGGAGACCCTGATGCGGTTCCCATTCTACTTAAAGCACTTGAAGACTCCAGCCCGAAGGTAAAAACTGCTGCTGCAGAAGCTCTGGGAACAATTAATGACCCTGAAGCGGTACCGGAGCTGACAAAAATGCTTGCCGATCCTGAAAGTTCTGTCAAAAAGACTGCAATAATTGCTCTCGGAAAAATAGGCACGCCAGAGGCAGTTTCCGGAATTGTTAAAGGGTTCAATGATTCGGATAAGTTCGTACAGAAAGAATCGGTAAAAGCTCTGATGAGAATTGGGTCTCCAGAAGCTGTTTCAGGGCTTACGAAAACTTTTGGTTGTTCAGATAGCCCCCTGAAAAAAATCTCAATAATGGCCCTTGGGAAAATAAATACTTATGAAGCAGCCTGCGGGCTTATAAAAGCGCTTGAAGACCCGGATAACAGGGTAAGGCAGCAAGCTGTCGAAACCCTTGGAAAAAGAGGCAATCCGGATGTCCTTACAAATCTAATGGAAACACTGAAGGATTCAAGACAACCAGTACAGGAGGCGGCATCAGAAGCCCTCCGCAAAATAATAGGTGCATCAGAATCAGTACCCGTTCTTGTAAAGGCACTGGATTCTTCTGACAGAAACGTAAGAAAGGCTTCAATAGAAGCTCTCTGGAAAGTAGGCACACCTGAAGCCGTTTCCGCCCTTTTGAGGGAGATTGATGATTCAGATTGGTATCTGAGAAGCCGGGCTGCGGATGCACTTGCGGATATCGCTTCCCCTGAAGCCGCTCTGGGCCTTGTAAAAGCCCTTGATATCTACGATGGTCCTGTAAGGAAAATAATAGTAAGTGCCCTTGGGAAAATCGGGACGATTGAAACCGTTAAAGGTCTGGTTAAGGCCCTTGATGACACTGACAATTCGGTCCGGGAGGCTGCAGCTCTGGGACTTGGAAAGACAGGAAAAACAGAAGCTATTCCAGGGCTTTTGAAAGCTCTCCATGATACAAAAAGTACTGTGCAGGAGGCGGCGGCAGCATCACTTGGAGACCTGAAGGCAAAAGAAGCTGTTCCTGAACTGATAAAAGTCCTTGAAGACCCTGAGGCTTTGATACATAAAGCGGTAATCTCTGCACTCGAAAAAATAGGCACGCCTGAAGCAATTTCAGGTCTTGCAAGAGCACTTGAGAATCCTGACACTGCCGTAAGAAAAGCTGCATCAAAGGCTCTCGAAAAAGTTGAGAAATCCGGCATTGCACTGGAAAAGGTAAAAAGCATCGGAAATTCAAGCTTCGAGGTTTCGGAATAAGGCAAGCAATGCCAGAAAAGAAAGGGAGAGGAGTATGATACTCTATCTCTCTATCCATTCCCTTTATATTGGTTTCTGTATCATATCTGATGTAGTTTTGAGGGGCTTCCTTCAGAAGCCTTTTCGATTTTTTCGGGACTGATATGCTCCTTGCATGGATTTTAGAGTATTTGCATGGAAATTCATAAAGAATACTTGATAAAATTAAATCCCTTGGGGACAGGAAAGTGTAAAAGAATCAGTTTGTAGCAATAGAAAAACAAATACAGAAATACCCAGAAAGCTATTTTTTAATTTTCGGATATTCGAGAATGCAAAAAATGGTTTATAGATAAGATGAAAAAGGAAGGCCTGAGTTAAATATCCTCTTTTTATTTTCCTTTTCCTTTCTTATCTTGTTTCTTATCTTGTTTCTTATCTGGTTCTTTTATTTTGTCTTTTGATTCCTTAACTTCCTCAACTGGTTTTTTAATTTTGTCGTTCGTTTCCTTATCCATCTTTTCGCGTTTTGCTGCCTTTTGTTTCTTGGTTGCCAAGTTATAAACCTCTGGTTATTTTTTTTACAAATTAATAATTATAAAACAGTTAGGTACTATAAATAGTTTCATCTTTTGTTCAATATATTCTCCGAGTTTTCTGTATTCTCTTCAAATTGTATGGGAAAAAGTAAGTTTCACATATTTGCTGAAAGTTTAGAGAATCGAAAAAGGGCAAATTTCATACAGAAGCCGGCAAAATAAGGCAGTGTGACATACAGGAGCATACATTTCAGGATAAGGAAGTATCACAGGAACAAAAGGCAAGAATCGAAGACCTGAAAACTCAGGTCCAGGTACTTTATGATCAGCTGCACACCAAGGCTGAGCAGATAGAAAAGCTAAATGAGAATATTCATAAGCAGGCGGTTCATATTCAGAGCTTGATACAGGATAACAACAGGTTAAATATTAAGCTGCTTCCGGAGAAATGCGGAAAGTAATAAGACATGGAGGGAGTATTGGTAAGGAAAATATTTAACGGTATTCAACATTTAAAAAAACATGATAAGTTCTGTTATAAGCTCATCTGCTGTAGGTCCCTCTAACCAAATCATACGGGATCACTTATTGTATTAACTCTCGTCTTCATTTTGACATTCTGCGTATTCTATTTGTTTTTCGTAAAAGAAGAAAATGAAATTGTATAGGTTAACAATAAAATTTTTATTTGAGCTCGTCCCAAAACCAATTTCATTCCTAAATCAGTAAAGTTTCAGAACTGTTTTTCATGATCCGAAACTCGATTGATTATTCCAAATTCAGGATTCTGAGAAGTTATTTTGAGTTTTAGGGTGAGTTCTAAAAAATAAATAAAAATGAAAAAACATTATATGAGGACCGTTTTCACAAGTCCTCAACTGTGCTGCCGCATGAAATCTGCCAGTTCTTAATCTTCTTTACGGTGACCTTTATAAGCTTCGCAAGCTCAATTGCATCGGCTTCTATCAGGGCTTCTATGCTGTTTATTCCTGCTTCTTCGAGTTTTCCTGCGGTTGCTTTTCCCACGCCTTCGATATCCTTGATGGATTTCGGTCTTTCCTTTTTCGGCTGCTGGGCCTGCTCTTCCTTCTGGGTTTTCTGCCACTCGATGAAATTACACTGCGGGCAGCCAAGGTCCCAGGCTCGTTTTCCCTGATTGATTATGCGGATATGGTGCAGCCCGTGAGTCTCGCAGGACTTATCGGTGACAATGATTTGCCCGCTCTTTGGCAGGGGCAGGGAGAAAGTGCAATTAGGGTAATTGCTGCAGCCTATGAAACGGCTTCCCCTCTTCGAACGGCGGATCATCAGGTCGTTTCCGCATGCTGAGCAGGTGCCTATTATTTTATCTTCCCTGAGGCCTGCCTGCAGGGACTCTATGATATTATCCCTGTTTTTGTCGAGTTCCGAAAAGACCTGCTTCAGAATCTCCCGGGACTCTTCAAGGACAGCCTCCTCCTTGATTTTGCCCTCTGCAATCAGGTCCATATTTTCTTCAAGCAGCTTTGTCATATCCGGTTTTGTAATCGTAGGGGAATACTTCTCAAGGGTATCCATTACGGCAAAAGAAGTATTTGTGGGCTGTACCGGGTTTCCGTGGATATAAGCCCTGGAATAGAGCTTACTTATGATCTCGTGTCTGGTAGCCTTTGTGCCGAGCCCCAGCTCTTCCATTATATTGATTAGCCTGCCCTGCCCGTAACGTCCAGGAGGCTGGGTTTCCTTGTCCAGCATCTCTTTCTTTATTACTTTCAGGGGATCTCCTTCCCTGAGTTCCGGAAATAGCCTGTCTTCAGGGGCATTGTAGGGATAATACCAGCGCCAGCCGTGTTCCAGCAGCCTTGCTCCGTTTGCCCTGAACTCTTCCTCCTCAATATCGAGTCTCAGGCGCAGAGTCTCCCAGGTGCTCGGTCCGGCAAAGGTTGCAAAAAAGCGCCTGACCACAAGCTCATAGACCTTCCATTCCTCTTCTTTCAGGTCAGTTTTCTTTGCAAGGGACGCCGGATAGATAGGAGGGTGGTCTGTTGTTTCTTTTTTCCCGCGCGTGGGGACAAGTTCGGCTTTCTCAAGCAGGGCGTTTGCATACTCCTTAAAAGGCCCTTCCTTAAAAATCTCAATTTGAGCCCTCAAATCCAGAGTATCAGGATAAACCGTATTGTCTGTCCTTGGGTATGAAATGTATCCGTTAGTATAAAGGGATTCAGCTATGCGCATAGCATTTGAGGGGCTGAGCCCTATAGAGTTTGCCGCGTTGATAAAGCCTGTAGTATTAAATGGGGTAGGGGGCTGGTCGACCTTTGTCCCTTTTTCTATTTCCTTTACTTCCGCTTTTTTCCCCAGTTTTTTGAACACCTTTGCAGCTTCCTCTTTGTCCAGGAAGCGGCGAGTTGAGTGCTGTGCGGAAAAGGTTTCTTTTGATGCGGTTTCAAGTTCAGCGTGGATCTCCCAGTAAGGAGTCGGGACAAATAGATTCCTTTCCTTTTCCCTGTCAACAATAAGTGAGAGGGTCGGCGACTGCACCCTTCCTACCGAGAGGAACATTTTCCCAAGCCTGCCAGCTGACAGGGAAATATAACGGGTAAGGGCTGCGCCCCAGACCAGGTCAATGACCTGCCTTGAATGCCCGGCGTCTGCAAGATTAAAATCAACATTTGTGGGATTTGCAAAAGCGGCTTCGATTGCTTTCGGGGTTATTGCACTGTAGCGGACCCTGTCAAAAGGGATATCCGGATTTACCTTTTTTATGATATTGAGGGCTTCGACTCCTATCAGTTCTCCTTCCCGGTCGTAGTCAGTTCCAATCGTGACCCTTTCTGCTTCTTTTCCCAGGCTCTTTAAAGCAGTCACTATCTTCCGGTTAATTGGAGTTGTTGTAATCTCGGCGTCGACCAGGGCTCTAGCATCAACTTTCTGCCAGTTGTTATACTCTTTTGGAAAATCTATCCCGACAATATGGCCGGAAAGCCCTACCACTGCAGTCTCCTGCCTGGTTTCGCCGGATCCGATCTCGTACCGGTATACATCTACTCCGCTGACTCTTTCCTTCTTAGGACTTTTTGGAGCCAGAATCGCAGCTATCCTCCTTGCTGCTATATTTTTTTCCGTTACGATAAGGTGCATTTAAAACTCCGGTATAACTTTTCTTGTAAGTACAGCTTTCATTACATTTTGTGGAGGAATGCTGGCGTACCCCTAAATTTATGCCAGTCTGAGTCGAAGCCTGCCTCCTAATTCTTGAAGTTTCCTTTTGCAATATATATTTTTGGATCAAATCTCTAAATATTCTGATATCCGTAATTATAATCAGGTTCAGGTATTCCTGATTTACCTGTTTTTCCTTTTTACCTGACTATTTTTACTCCGAATTTTTACTTAAGGTTTTCACACTTCTTCTCTATATCTCTTCTCTATACCTCTTCTCTATTTTTCTTTATTCCCTTCTTCAATGAGTCTGAAAGCAAGCTCTACAGCCTCCCGCGGGCTTTTTGCGCTCTCTGTGCCTTCGATTTTCCATCCGGACTCAAGCAATACCACCGGCTTTCCCATCTTCAGGCCAAGAGCTATTTCCGAAAGAGTCCCATATTCCCCGGAAATCGCAATAAGAGCATCTGAGGACTGGGATATAAGGGCGTTTCTGGCATGCCCCATTCCGCTGAGAATGGCTATATCTATCCAGGGATTTGCTTCCTCCCGAAGTGCTCCGGGCAAAATTCCCAGGGTTATTCCTCCTTCCAGTTTTGCTCCACACGCTGCTGCTTCCATTACTCCTCCAAGGCCTCCGCAAAGAAGAACAGCTCCCCTTTTTGCAATCTCTTTTCCCACAGCTTCTGCAAGGGCTCTGGTCTCACTGCTGCAGGTCCCGGCTCCTATAACCCCGATCTGCTTTCTTACTGACGTTTTCACTGTACATAACTCCTTTTAGCCCTTTTAGTCCTTTTAGCCCTTTTAATTGAAATCCGGTCAGATTGCGCTCCTTTATTTGAGTGGCTTCGGGATAATTGCTTTTCTCTCCGGGATAATTACCTTTCTCTTTTGCCTTTCTCTTAAATGTAGCCGCCTTCAGATGTAATGGCTCTGCATTTCCACAATTTCAGTGCTGTTTTTTGCGGTTGAATACTCTTCAAGCGGTTCCCTGTTCAGTTCAAGGAAGCTGTGCCCCCAGTTAAACTTGGACATGACTTTTTCGGCCTGCTCTTTATATCCAAAAATGTACAGGGATGCTGCAAATGCCTCTGCAGAATTGAGTTTGAAGGGCCTTCCGAAGTTCACAGGATTGCCTGCAAGCAAATAGGGAAGAGCTCTGTGTTCAAGGTGTAGCTTTTCCAGTTCAGGAAAAACCCTTTCGACTTCTTCCCAGGAGCAGTCAAGTACAATAATCCCCTTTCCGGGGTTATCGGCAGGAGATAAGGCCTTTTCTGCCATAGGGTCGAGCAGAATCGCTGAACGAGGCAGCCTTGAAATCCTATCGTACATATGGGCAAGGTCAAAGCGAGCCATTTTTCTTCCTGTGCACTTTTTCGGGTCACACTGCCCGGCATGGTATATATAAAGGGGAATATCCCGGTTTTTTGTCGGATTCATCACTGATCCTCTGGAATATGGGATTCTATTTAAACAGTTTCCTTGTTACTTGTTTCTTTGTTTACCTGTTTTTCTCTTTTATATGTTTCTTTGTTTACCTATTTTTCTCTTTTATATGTTTTCTTGTTTACCTGTTTTTCTCATTTTCTTTGTGTGTGGGTACCGAGCCTTTATTCCCGGATAAAAGAGCCTTTATTTTGAGATTTAATAATAAGTTTGTTTATATCTGATGATTTGTATATAATTTATATATATCACTGCTTCGTCTTCTGTCGAATGGGGAAAGGGGATTAATCTTAATCTTGATATTGAAATTAACATTGAAATTAACATTGAATTTGAGATCCCAAAAGAATCCTGTCTTCATATGCTGCAGTGATAAATGAATAGTTTATTTCAGCCTGCGTCATATCCGGGCTTTCAATGATGGAATTAGATGCACTCAATCAGCACCTTTTACAACGAGATTATTTGGGATTAATTAAGGGTAAGCTGTACAGATGTGAATTTCATTAATGAACTGCCCCGGAAAGAAGAAATTGCTCTTCTTTGTGGAGGGGGAAGGCTATTTTTTCTTTGACTCTGGCTATTCCTGAGTGTGCCGGAAATTATCCTGAAACAGGAATTTCCTGCTCAGGATGAGTGATGTCTCTTTAGCTGTGCTCACACCTGTATTCTGGTAGCGAGAATTATCGATTGAAGCACTGAATAAATTGGGGAGATAAATTATATGGAACAACCAATTGATGTTATAAAACAGCCAATTGATGCTGATAAAGAGATGGGGTATGAAATACTGCAGGCACCCTGGTGGGTAGTTCTTCTAGAAGGGGTTATTGCTATTATTATTGGCTTATTTCTTTTATACAAACCTGCAGTAACCACTATCTATCTCTTACAGATCCTGGGCCTTTTCTGGCTGGCAGGGGGAATTCTTTCCGTTTTAGGGGCGTTTATATTCTCAGGGAATCGGTTATGGAAACTGCTTTCAGGTATCCTGGGCATTATTGCAGGAATCGTTATACTGATGTACCCTATTTTCAGCCCTTTCATAGTTCTCACATTCTTCGTTATTTTCATAGGAGCATGGGCTATTATCAATGGGGCTATAAAACTTGTCTGGGGACTTAAGGGAGGAGGATGGGGAATGGGAATCCTTGGTGTCCTGACCATAATTCTCGGCATACTCCTTCTAACCAACTCTCTGGCAGGAGCCCTGTTTCTCCCGTGGATATTCGGATTTTTCCTTATTGTCGGGGGAATGGGGGCAGTCATCGGAGGACTAAAAATGCGAACCTGAAGAAGGAGTTTTCGAGACAAAAACAAGGAGACAAAAACAAGGAGACAAAAACAAGGAGACAAAAATAAGGAGACAGGAATATGGAAAGACCTATCGGTGTTACTCTTCTGGCCCTTGTGGCTGTAGTTCTGGCGTTTTTAAACAGTATTGTAATGCTCCGGTTTCTTGGATTTTTACCCTTTCTGGGGCCTCTGAACATCCGTATTTTCAACCTATGGTATGCACTATTGTACGGCCTGCTTGCCTACATATGGGTGTGGCTGGCTCAGATGCTCTGGCAGGTAGATCCGCAGGCCTGGATGTTTCTGGCTGTTATTTCGGTATTTAATTTGTGCGTGGATTTTGTGGTGCTGGTTACCGGAGGTTCATGGTATGACGTTAACATTTCAGTTATTCTGAACTCCCTTATTCTCATCTATATTATGCTTCCGGGGGTGAGGGGAGCATTCGGGCATGATTAAACATATTCAACTGACAGCAAACGATAATGATCCCAAAAATGGAAAAGAGCTTCGGATTTCATTTTCTTCCTTTTTGCCAGGACCCATCGCGGTATGAAGAATATCTTAACCGGTGAGTAACGATAGTAGATCTATCGGTTGATAGTAGATCTATCGGTTGATAGTAGATCTATCGGTTGATAGTAGATCTATCGGTTGATAGTAGATCTACCGGTTGATAGTAGATCTATCGGTTGATAGTAGACCTACCGGTTGATAGTAGATCTATCGGTTGAGTAGATCTACCAGTTTTTCCGGGTAGAACTGCCATGAAGGAGCATCTTATCCAGGGTGTAATCAGGCTGCCCTTATTATTCCAATTCTGAAGTGGTTACTGTGGAAAAGAAGATTGTACTTGTTGCACTCTTGCTTGCAATGTTCGTGCTCGTTATTGATACGACTATTATGAACGTCTCGATTTCGACACTTATCAGTGACTTCAATACGGACGTCACCACCGTCCAGGCTGCCATTACCCTTTATGCACTCATAATGGCTTCACTGATGATCACCGGAGGAAAGATAGGGGATATTATCGGGAGAAAACGGGCATTCACGCTCGGACTGGTGATATACGGGACGGGTTCGTTCCTGACGGCAATCAGCCCGACAATAGGTGTACTGTTCGTGGGCTGGTCGATCCTTGAAGGGCTTGGGGCAACCCTTGTCATGCCTGCCATCCAGACCCTCGTGACCTCAAACTACAAAGGGGCGGACCGTGCCATGGCTTATGGGATACTGGGGGGAATCGTTGCGAGCGGAATTGCTCTTGGACCTATCATCGGAGGCTGGCTGACAACTGCATACACCTGGAGGCTTGCCTTTGCCGGAGAGGTAGTGGTCGTGCTCCTTGTCCTGTGGTTAAGCCGGTACATTCTGGATGCTCCCCTTGAGATCGAACAAAAGCCGAAGCTGGATATAGTCGGATCGATCTTCTCTGCGCTGGGGCTGGGACTTATCGTTTTTGGCATATTGCTGGCAGGAACCTACGGCTGGTGGAATGCACGCCAGACTTTCTCCATAGCAGGGATTGAAATTTCCCCGTTCGGCCTTTCCCCAACTCCGGTGTTCATTGCAGCAGGAGGTATTATCCTGCTCTGCTTTGTCGCCTGGGAAAGCTATGTCATTACGCGGGGGAAGATGCCGCTCATAAAGCTCGACGTGCTCAGGGACCGCAGGGTCACATCGGGAATCCTCATCCAGCTGGTCCAGACCCTCCTTTTTGGAGGTTTCCTGTTCAGCATGGCCCTCTTCCTCCAGATCGTCCTGGGCCTCAACGCGATGCAGACCGGCTTTGTCTACCTGCCCCTTTCAATACCTCTTTTAATTGCCTCGCTAGCAGCGTCCCGGTTATCTGCCTTTATAGCCCCGAAGCGCATCATCCAGTCCGGACTGCTCGTGATTATCGCAGGGCTTCTACTGTCTATCGCAACCATTGATGTGGAGGTCAGAGGGCTCGGTCTGATGATCGGGTTTGCCTTAATAGGAATAGGCGGAGGGCTCATAGCGTCCCAGGTGATGAACCTCGTACTTTCCCAGGTAGTTTCCGAAAGGACAAGCGAGACGGCTGCCCTGATGAGCACTTCCGAGAACCTCGGCATGGCGCTCGGGACTGCCCTGATGGGCTCTATCCTTGTTGCAGGCCTGGCAGTTGGAGCTATTTCCATGATCGAAGAAAGCCCTGTCATTCCGGAGGAACTCAAGCCCGACCTGATATCGGCAGTAGAAGAGAATGTGCGCTTTTTGAGCGATGAAGAACTTCAGGCTGTCCTGAAAGATGCCCCTCCTGACCTTACACAGGAAATCTTAAGGATTAACGAAATCGCCCGCATTCAGGGGATAAAAACTTCTCTCTGGGGACTGGTGATTTTCGTAATCTTCGGCATAATCGCCTCAATCTTCCTGCCGCCCGAAATTCTGGTCTCCCAGCAGGAATGAAACAGTGTTTGAGCTCTGGATTTGAGTCCGGTGTTTAATTCATCCTTTTAGCTCATCCTTTTAGTTCATCCTTTTAGCTCATCTTTTTAGCTCATCTTTTTAGCTCATCTTTTTAGCTCATCTTTTTAGCTCATCTTTTTAGCTCATCACCTTTATTTTTGCAAGCACTTTTCCAGCCTGTTCCCTTACTTCCGCAATTATTCCGTTTATACTTGAATTATAATATTATTGAAGAAAAACTATATATCCATAGCTTTTGCAGTAAAACTGATGAGCTCTTCTCTGGTCACAGTTCTCCTGTCTTCCAGGAAGACAGATCTGTTTCTATTTCTAAAAGAGAAGCCCAGAACCATCGAAGAAATCAACTCCAAACTTGGCACCAATCCGGCTGCAATCCTGTTCCAGCTCAAAAGGTTAAATGAAAACGGGCTTGTTGTTCAGGAAGATAGGGTATACAGCCTCTCCCTTCCGGGAAAAATCCTTGTTCGAAGAATGGAATCTCTTGTAACAGCTTTCAGGCTGCTTGAGGACGATTACGATTACTGTCCAGGCGTTAAGCCCGGTGGAATTTCCCCCGTATTTTTTAAGCTAATGGAAGAACTTATGGCATATTTCCCTTCCCGCTATTACGGCGATGATGCTTCTTCAATGTATAAGGAAGTGACTGAAGCTTTTTGCAGCTCAAAACAGATTTTCCTTATTATTTCATACCCTGATCTTAGCTACCCGGCCATCTGTGCAGAGCATGCAAAAAAAGGGCTGAAGGTATCGGTCATACTTACTCAACTGATATTTGAAAAATTCGCAGAAGAGTTTAAAGAAGAAATTGATACACTGCTTCTTTTTGAAAACTCTGACATATATGTCCTGGATAACGATATTACTCCTCCTACCGTTGCTGTAACCGATACAATGGTTCTAACGTACTTTTCATCAGGGAAAGTGGATGACGGCGAGGACAACAGTATGGTCGGTTTCGGAGAAAAAGCCGTGAAGTGGGGAAAAGAACTTTTCGAACATTTCAGGGTTCTGGCTGAACCTCTTGGGCCTGAGCCGTCAAACCAGTTATATCTTGAAGCCAGCAGGGGAGAAGGTTCGGATGACAAAAGCCTTTCTAAAAGCACCTGTCCCACCCAAGTTTAGCTTAAGGGATCATGAGTTTTATCTCACTTCGCTCAAGCAGACTATAATATCTATCTGAGCTTTACAACCATATTCACTTTATCGTGTCGATCTTGTCCCGCTCGACGCAGGAGAGTGGTCTTGCCCAAAAATTAGAAGAAAAAAGAGGGTGAAAAGAGAAGCCAGAAACAAAAAGAGACAAAAAAGGAAAAAGTAGAATTTACAAAGCCTGTGATGGTGAAAAATAGACATCTGAATTAAGTAATACTGAAATTCACTTTTTGCAGATTTTTTTTATTTCTCTCTTTTTTGGGAGGGGCCGCCAGACAAGCTGGCGGAGGCGCTTATATTTACCTGAGAATTTAACAGCGGTTTCAGGGTGCAAAGAAACTATTTCTCAGGTCTTGGCCGGGAGAGCCGGTACAACCTGAGACAACTTGAGACAACCTGTGCAGACCGGGAAGAATGTACTGCCTAAGATACATCACTTTAGGACTGCACCACTTTAGAGAGCTGGTTTTACTTCTGCATCCCTTCATACACTTTCTCAGCTTTTTCTCTTACCTCTGCAAAAATATCTTTCTCTTTTGTGTCAATTCCTACAATAAGAGGCCCGAATTTCTCAACCCTGAGCACCCAGACAGCTTCAGGCATACCAAGGTCAAGCCAGTGGACGGTTTTCACCTCTTTTATCAGTTCGGCGGCAAGGGCTGCACAGCCTCCTGTATATGCAAGGTAGACGCATCTGTCTTTTAGTGCAGAGGCAACGCCTTTCATTCCGCCTTTTCCGATAACTGCCCGAACATTGTGGGCTTTCAGGAGAGGAGGGGTCATTTTTGACATCCTGCCGCTGGTTGTGGGGCCTGCGGAGACGACTTTCCAGCCGTTTTCGGTCTGCTGCATTAGGGGGCCGCAGTGATAGACTACGGCTCCTTCGAGGGAGAAAGGAAGTTTTTCTCCTTTTTCTTCAATTTCAAGAATTCTGGCATGGGCTTCGTCCCGGGCTGTCAGGATCTCTCCTGAGATATATACTATGTCTCCGGCGTTGAGGTTCTCAATATCCTCAATCTTCAGTGGGGTCTGCAGGTGATACTCCATTATTCCTCCCCCCCGAACACGATTGAAGCATGCCTGTTCGCCCAGCACTGGATGTTTATGGCAACAGGAAGGGAAGCAGTATGGCAGTGTGCGGTTTTCACATGTACGGTAAGGGCGGTTGTGCTGCCTCCCAGGCCCATACAGCCAATCCCGAGAGCGTTTACCGCTTCAAGGATTTCTTTTTCGAAGCTGCTCATCCGGGTGTCGAGAGGTTCAAGAAGGGCTTCTTTTGCAAGCCTGGCGGCTTTGTCAAAGGAACCTCCTATCCCCACTCCAAGAGTCAGGGGGGGACAGGGCATTCCGCCTGCATTAATCACTGTTTCGAGCACGAAGTTTTTGATACTACCAACCTCGGTGGGATTCAGCATCCTGAGTGCGCTCATGTTTTCCGAGCCTGCACCTTTCGGAGCAACCGTGATCCTGAGCTGTTTTCCGGGCACGAGTTTCCAGTGGATGTCCGGAATTCCGACTCCTGTATTGTCCCCGCTGTTCTTGCGGGTAAGGGGGTCCACGGCATTGGGGCGGAGAGGAATCTCGGCTGTTGCAAGGACAACTGCTTCCCTGATCGCAGCTTCCAGGTCAAAGCCAGGCTGAAACTCGGACCCGAGCTCGGCAAAAAAGATCTGGATGCCTGTGTCCTGGCACATGGGAACCCCATGCTTTTTTGCAATCTCAATGTTTTTCAGGATTGCCTGGAGCTGGGACTTTGCAACCGGGCTTTCTTCCCGAGCTTCGGCTTTCCTGAGGGCGTCAACCACATCGTCGGGAAGTTCGATTTCCGCTTTTCTGAGAAGGTCTGCAATAGACCGGATGAAGGTTTCACGGTTAATTTTTGAAGACAAAAGACCACCATGGAAAGGAAATAATTTCTTTAATTTGATGGATAAACATGAATGCAGGTAATGAATGTATGTATGTATGTAATGGAGCTAGTGAGGCATTCAATAAGCTAGTAAGGTCCTTAAGGGCTATAATACCTGGAAGGTCTTTTGCATTTAATGTTTAAATATCGAGCGCCCGGGTATTCAGAACTGTTTCCACTTATTTGCATGAGCTGGGTTGGTATTTTGACTTAATATATGGGCGAATAAAGAAGCATTTATGTAAGAAGTATTATGGGAAAAATAAAGTAGTGACACCTCCTGTATCGAAAGTATCAAGTTCTTCCCTCGTAACAAAACGTTCATTCTTCTCTGAAAATGTGTGTTACTTTCTCGCCTGATGATTTATTGCTCTCTTTGGAATTAGAAATGTATCTCTACTGCCGGTGATTGGTTGTTTTCTTCATTACTTTCTTCAACGCGACAATAAGCAGGCTTAAATTCATCCTCGCTGCAGCTGTCTGCCACAGCTGTTAAAGAGACTGTTTCACCATCCAATGACACCCTGAAAAGAACATCCCCGTTGAAAGTTCTTTGTTCCCCTGGAGCAAGTGGAGCATCTGTATAAGGATACCAGATACTGCTTTCTCCAGGAACCCTGAAAGCTACCGAGTAAGTGCCCGACAAGTTGGTGTATTCTGTTGATATTTTTAAGATGTCAGCAGCCTCATCGCCCTGATTCCTTACTGTTACACTTATGGGTACTGCGAGATAATAATCATTTTCTTCTACTTCAGTGGTCGCATCCCCTGTGACCTCCAGAAAAGCCACAAGGTCGGGCCCTTCCGTCTCTTCCGAATATACCGTAAGGTTTACTGTCCCTTCTTCAGCCCCTACATTCGAGTTAATTTCGAAAGTTGCCGTGTACTTCCCGGGATCCAGATCACTCGAATCCACGCTGACGGTAACAGTCCCCAAATTTATCCCAGCATCTGGATTTATCGATATCCATGAAGACCAGTCGGGGTCAAGGACAATATTCCACTTAAGGTCTCCCCCTCCGTCATTCGATATGTAGAATTCCTCTGAGTCCGATTCCCCTTCAGCCAAATTGAAATTAAAGGATAGCGGGTCCGGATCTACAGCTAAAATAGGGTCTTCTTTGTCCTCTCCTTCTTGCAGCACGTTTAGATATATTATGCATTCTTCATTCTCTGCGTTTGATTCTATTGTAATAGTTCCTTCGTATTCTTCCCCCGGGCTCAGGTTATCTGTGTCTACTGTGACAGTCACAGTGCCTGAATTTATCCCGCTTTCGGGGCTCAGGGTTATCCATGATTCATCGGCACTTGCTTCCCACTTGAGCATTCCCCCTCCGTCATTTGATATCCTAAGTTCTTCTTCGCCAGATTCTCCCTCTTCCAATTCAAAATCAATGGAAAGAGGATCTATAGCCAGGACAGGAGGCTGACTTCCCACTACCAGTCTCATCGGACACTGTTCGGTTCCTGCATTCGATTCTATTGTAATGGTCCCTTCATATGTCCCCGGTTCAAGTCCTTCTGTATTGGCTGTAACGGTTAATGTGTCGGAATTTGTCCCGCTTTCCCGGCTCAAGGATATCCATGGACATTCAGGGCCTGGACTTATATGCCATTCAAGGGTTCCACTCCCTTCTTTTGAGATCTGTAATTCCCTGGAAGCTACTTCTCCCTCTGCCAGATAGAATTCGATGGAATGTGGATTTACAATCATTCCCGGATACTCGCTTCCAACCACAAGATTAACCTGGCACTGTTCGGTTCCTGCAAGTGATTCTATGGTAATAGTCCCTTCATACGTTCCTTCTTCCATATTCTCTGCATCAACCAGAACGATAACATTACCCTCATTTGCTCCTCTTTCTGGGTTCAGGGATATCCAAGGCTGGTCCGAGTTTGCTGTCCATAAAAGAACCCCGCCTCCGGTGTTTGATACATGGAACTGGTCTGAGTCGGATTCTCCTTCATTAAGATCAAAGTTAAGATCGCCCGGAGACATTGATAGTGAGGGCAGGATAAAAAGAGCTATGGCAGCCGTAAGGGGGAATATAATAAGTATTGCGATTTTTACCGGAAGGGGTATATTTTTTAAAGAAAGTGCCGCTCTGGCTAAAAAAGATACTTTAGTTTCAAGGGAGCTTTCCAGGACTGTACTTATTTCTTCTATTGCTTTCTCGGCAGTTATGTTGCCCTCAAGAATTTCTCTGGATATCTCTTCAGAGGCTTCTTTGAACCGGGTGGCTTTCTCTGAGTCGGTCAACTTCTTAAGCTGGCTTTCTAACCTTTTGATTTCGGTTTCACTCAGATCCTTTCTTTTACTTTTTATGGCTTTTTTAATTGCTTCTCTGGTTAGCTCCTGGGTATACTTTTGCGTTATTTCTTTTGCCAGGTCTTTAACTGGTTCTTTGATTTCTTCATGATCCTGAGTATCCCCCATAATCTCCCCTCACCAAATCAGATGGATATCTTGTTTAGACAGATCTGTTTTGCCTGGCAGTTTCCTGGATTTTTTCGCTGCAACTTTCAACGTTTTCAGTCATACATTCGGATATTGCTTCCAGCATTCCATCGAATAAAACAAGTGAAACAAAGTTTTGTGGCAGGTTTTTTCTGACATCCTGCTTTATTTCGTTTGCTTTGTCATTGCAAATTTTCTTGATATTCAGGGCCCGTATTAAATCCAGTTCTGCTTCGGGAATCCCTTCGCTTTCTTCTTTTATTTCATTCAATATTTTCTCACAGATCATGTCTCCCCTGTGTTCCAAAATCGGGCACGTCTCCTTTTTTACCTGGTCCTTTACCTGATTTTTGGTAGTCTCACAAGCCACTTCTTCCACTATTTCTCCGATCTTTTTTTCACGTATGTTCATAACGTTCAGAAATCCAATCTCAAAACATTCATCCAGTCCCCTCAGTATCCCGTTTTTAACTCCTTCTTTGACCCCTTCTTCGACCCCTTTCATTATGGCAGAGACGATTTCATCTTTTATTAACTCATAATTATTTAGGCACAGTTCATCGATGTTCTCCTTTACTCCGGTTTCCACGTTTGAATTTTCTTTCTCCCCCATACCCCTGACCTCTTTTAAATATAAGATATAAATTTTTTAAATTCCAAGTAAATGCTTAAAAGTCTTTTAACCGCCATATTAAATCCAGTTATTTTTATAATAATTATTATAATAATATGCACTCTTGAGGGTAGCAGAAAAATTGTTCAGAAAAAAAGTAGCTGAAAAAAAGTGGCTGAAAAAATTGGCTGAAAAAATTGGCTGAAAAAAAGTAGCTGATCAGTAAAAGGAAAATGAAATAAATATCAATAGGTTCTGTTATTGCCATACGGGAGAGTCAAAATAAGTTTATGCAGGAGAGGGATTTGAATCCCTGAATTTCTGCATTAACAGATCTTTTTTACAAACAGATCTTTTTTACAAGTAGATCCCGTTTTTTTCGGAAATTCAATGCCGGGATTCAGATCCAGCCCTTTTCGATCCAGTGATCGCAGTTGTGCGTCCAGTTGGCTTTGTTGGCAAGGATGACATATTTGAAGTGTTCTCTGAAGGCTTCATGTGCAGCTTCCTGTTTAGGGTATTGCCTCTTCTCTTTTATCGCTTCAGCAAGGTCTTTACCCATTTCACGCGATTTTTCAATTGCTGCTTCCATTGCTTCGGGACCCCGGGCTACTGAACAGCCCACTCCTCCGATAGAGTTCCCTCCACAGTGTACCATAAAATTATCTATAATGCCAAGGACAAAATCGAGCTCGTCACTGCCTGCAGTTGTTAAGGAAAGGCTGTATTTCCCGTCAAAGAGCTGCTCATGAATAACAAGCGGACTTCTATCAAAGACTGTCTTGAGCTGGGCTGTCACATTTGTTATGTAGTTCGGGCTGCTCCAGATTATGCCGTCTGCATCCAGAAGCTTTTCCAGCACACCGTTATAGTCGTCTTTTATTGAGCATACGCCAGTCTCATAACAGGAATCGCATGCTGTGCAGTATTTGATTTTCATCTTTGCAACGTCGATAGACTCGACTTCAGCGCCTGCTTTTGCGGCTCCGTCCAGAGCTGCATCCAGCAGTTTTAAGGTATTACTGTTCTTGCCTCTTGGGCTTGATGATATCCCGACTATCTTCATAGTTTCCCTCTCTGAATTATTACAATTTTTTTCAAAAATAACAGTACTGTATTCAATTAAAACTTTATTGTACTCTTTGGTTAGAGAAATTACGAAGATACAGAAAGAGGATAATAGGGAAGCTTTTGAATGTACTCAAAAATCTTTATTTAATAATATTTTGTTATATGCCTATTGCTCTCCTTTTTATTAGGTCCTCCTGCACTCGGTCAAGATGAAGATTCCATATTTTAAGCGGATAGATTCCTTCGGCTGGAGGATACTTTTCAATATCATGCCCGCTGGTCTGTTATATTGGAGATGCAGAAACAGTGTAAGTCCATTCCAAAAAATTAAAAGTTGTAAACTGAATAAACGGATGAAATGTATTGATGGATTTTCAACCCATACTCAACAGTGAAGAACCTAAAGGGGCAGAAGATTACATTTCAAGGAAGAGGTCACTGTATTTTTTAAAAATCATTATTATAAAATAATGAAAAAAATTAAAAAGTTTTATATTCTACACTCTCATTATTTGGATTCATGGAAGAAAATGAGGGTGTTTTTCAGGATAATCAGGTTGTGAAATTGACTGGAATAAATGAAAACGTTTTTTGCCGATCCTGCGGGAAGCAAATCAGGTCCGATGCCGAAATTTGCCCGCATTGTGGAGTGAGACAGAAAAATAATGCTTCGACTCTCTCCCCAAAAAATCCTGGTTTTGCGGCGGTGGCTTCGTTCCTGTTTGCAGGGTTAGGACAAATCTACAACGGCGAATTTGTAAAGGGGTTTTTATTCATAGTTGTCCAGATAATTAATTGCTTTCTAATATTTATTGTCGTGGGATTTATCACGTACCCGATTGTTTGGGCAATTGGAATCTACGATGCCTACAAGACTACTGAAAAGATCAATGCAGGAATCGCAGAAGCCTGAATCGGCTGATTTTTGTTCTTTTATAAAATTATTTATCTCCTCCGGAATATTTATTCAGAGGGGTTGAAGGTAATTTTGAAACAAGTTCAATCAAAATCAATCTCTTAGTAAAACATGTCTAGCGCGACGCGAATATCAAAGAATATGCCCCCAGGAAAGAAGAAAAATTCAGGGCAAAGGTAACAAAGTCAATTTTACCAGGCTGTTAAACGCTTACAAACGGCTTTTTTTCCTGTTTACAAAGCCTCATGATTGTGTCTTTTCCGGTAATAACTGCTACTGGCAGTCCCCCTGGCGGCTGTAACCATTGGCCGGTTAAAAAGAGATTGTCCAGGCCTTTGATTCGCCCTGTATGTTCCATCATTTTTCCGCGAATGGTCAGTGAGAACGGCATGAATGCTCCCCGATAGGCATTGCAGTACCTCTCATACGTTTTCGGCGTGGCAACATCAAGTACCTTGAGTTTTCCTTTCATCCGGGGAAAACGTGTTTCAATTGCCCGGAGAACCGCTTTGCCTATCTTCTCTTTTTCCCGGGTATAGGCCTCTGGATCCCGGGCGAGGGCATTCCAGGCTTCGTAATCCTCATGGAACTGGTTGATGCTGCAGGTGATCAGGGTGTGGCCTTCTGGAGCAAATGCCGGCTCATGCCGGTAGTGCGTCATTGTTAAACGGTTGATAGTTGATTGATGGATCTCAAATGGGACCGCCGGAAAGGACAGGCTCCGCGGAAGGGCGCCGATTGTGCCTTCATAGCCTAATGCTACCAGAATTTGTGAGACCAGCGGATAATCTGTTGGGTTACTATATCGTTTTTGGAAGGCGCGATCCGGGTACTCGCCTTTCAGTAACCTCTCATAAAGTACGTGCGCATCGCATGCTGCAATGAAATAGTCGGCTTCAAAGGTTTTGCCGTTGTGACAGATGACGCTGTTGACTTTGTTGTGGGCTATGGTCAGCTCAACGGCTTCACACGGAGCTTCGATGGCTCCACCCAGGGTGAGGTAACGTTCAACCATGCGCGTTGCCAGCGCCTTAGAGCCACCATAGGGAATGGAGGCCTGGCCTCTGGTAAAGGCCGCGAGCGCAAAAAAAATGAATGAGGCACTATAACCTTCCGGTAAAAATGAAGCAAGAGCAGCCTGCAGCGCCGGGTGCTTAAAGGTATTGGAGTAGTCCTTTAAGCTGACCTTGCCGTATTTTTGCATAACAGTTCCCGCATCTTTTAACGAGATCATCAACCGGATTCTTTCCATAAGCGTCATCAAGTCCTCAGGTTTTTCAACGGGGGTTTCATACGATTGAAGCTTCCTGATCACCTGACAAAAATCTTCAATAGCGGCTTTATCTTCCGGGGATAGTTCAAGCCAGCTGGACCTGAGCCGGTCAAGGTCGCGATAAAAATGTACGATAATGCCGTCGTGCTCAAAAGCTAAAAAACTCTCGGGATGGTAAATTCCAACCCCATTGAGAGCACCAACGGTAACCCAGAGGTCATGAATCGGTGTTCCTGGTTTTGTCCCAACAAGCCAGTGAATGCATCCGTCTATGTGGTAGCCCTGCCTATCCCATCCAGTGCATTCCCCTCCTAAATTGTGATTTATCTCAAGGATTACGCTTTCAAAGCCGTTTTTTTGGGCAAAGATGCCAGCGCTCAATCCGGCAATACCCCCACCTATGATAATTATTTTTTTCATTTCCCCCTCTCCTTTTGTTTTATTTGCTGTATACGCAGGAGATCCTCCCCCGTTTCCAGAAGCAGCTCTTCAGCGGCATGTTCATCAATCCAGAACGACAGATGGCCGTTTGCGACCATGACCGAGAGCCCCGTTTGAAAGATCCGCATCTTTAAAAGCAGGCGCTTGCGTTCCTCATACGTCAAGCCACGCATGGTTTCATCTTCAGCCAGTGCTTCAACCATGGCGTCCTGAAAGGTTTCATACGAAGCCATGTACGGATTTTGCTGCATTACCAGTTCACGAAAAAGGACAGGATACTCCCGCGCAAACACTAAACTGGCTTTTCCGATGTTTTCAAAAAGGTCCGGCCCTTTTTGTTTTTTCAATATTTCATCCAGAAGGGCAAAAACACGCTCGACCACTGCCTTAATCAAATCATCAATCGTTCCGAAATTGAGATAGATCGGCGCAACCGAACTACGAAGACGTTTCGCCACGCTGCGCGCGGTGATGCCGGCAAAGCCTTCTTCTTTTGTGATTGCAAAAGCGGCTTCTACAATGGCTTCTGTGTCAAATTTTGTTTTGGGCGGCATACAGATCCCTTTGAATAACATATGTTATATAACATATGTTATTTTATCTTGTATAAAGAGATTTGCCAGGTGAAAAAATAAATAATGTTAACAAATGATGCGAATTCCGGAAGGGGAAGAGAAAAACAGACCGGATATGTAAGTAACCAGGCCGAAATCCACAACGGAGATGTTCCCGGGACGAGGGAAAGGCCGCCCGGCCCCCCACAGCCAGGGACACATTTTACAGGCACAGGAGCTGATATGTTTTTTCTCCAGTCTGGAAAATAAATGTGCGAGCTCTCTCAAATCTGGAAGAAGGAGACCGATAAAATAGTTTCATTCAGTCTGTCTCTTTATTTTTATTTTTAAGTTTATCAAGCAAAGTTGACACTCTTTCTTTAGCGGCTTCTGTCTCTTGAGAGTCTCTGACAATGCTGAAATTCAGTATATCACCCTCCCTGCTCTCCAGAGGCAGTAAAAAAAGAGGGATGTCAATTTTTATCGACTCCTCATCCCTTAAAAGCAGTACTGCAGTACTGCCCTCTATCCTGTCAAGAGTAACTTTAAAGTTTCCCATCTTCACCCCTCCAGCGAAGCGACCAGATTTCCGCTGTCATCAAAGAGGTATGCCGTATCACCATCGTTGTTCCAGATAGGGCTGCCTGACCCCCAGTATAGTTCGGTAGCTGTATCTGCGCCCTCTCCTGTATATAGAGTTGCAGTAGTCTGGGAATCCAGTGTACAGGAAGGAAACGTATAGGCATGCTTACTGCCGTCATCCTCGATTTTCCAGCCTGTCAATGAAACAGGAGAGGACCCTCTGTTTGTAATCTTTACCCATTCATCTTTTAGGCTCAGATCGCTAACATAGACAGTTGATTCTGCAGAGCCGGAGGTTACACTCGCTTCGACTTCAACTTCTTTGGCTTCGGTTTCGGCTTCTCCGGCTTCGGTTTCTTCGGCTTCAGAGTCTTTCGGTTCATTTTCTTTAGTCGTCATCGAAGCCGAAGAACTTTCAGCTCCACTTTCAGCAGGCTCTGTTTTGACCACTCCTTCTCCGGAGCCGGTTTTCTGAGCAGTTACTGTATAGGCAGAGCCATCTGTTGTCACTGTAATTGAGCCGTCAAGATCGGTTCTGTAAACCCTGGAAACCTTCTGTAACCTTTCAAGAATTTCAGGATGGGGATGCCCATAGTCATTGCCTGCTCCAACTTCGATCACGCTTATTTCGGGGCTTACAACTGAAATAAAGGCTCCTCCGCTGCCTGACCGGCTGGCATGGTGCCCGACTTTGAGAATATCAGAATCCAGGTCATACCCGGTGTTCATGAGGTTTTCTTCAGTTTCAAGCCCTGCATCGCCCATAAGCAGGAATGAAACTTCCCCGTAGCTTACTTTAAGGACCACGGAGTTTTCGTTCAGCTCATCGGAGTATTCAGGTCCGGGGTTCAGAACTTCCACATCAACAGCAGGGTCAAATTCTATTTCTTTTCCTTTTTCAGCGACCTCAAAAGGAATATTTTTCTTATCAATAGTGGTTAGCATATTCTCATAGGTTTTTGAGGTATGCGGAAAGCCGCTGTCAATGAAATGTTCAACCTGGAAGCTGCTCAGTACCTCATCCATGCCGCCTATATGGTCCGCGTGAGGATGGGTTGCAACAACATAATCAATGCCGGAGATATCATGCTCGTGAAGGTATGCCGAAACCCCCGACCCCTGGTTTCGTTCCCCTGCGTCTACCAGCATAGCTTTTCCATTATATTCCAGGAGAATTGAATCTCCCTGGCCGACGTCAAGAAAATGAACTGTTAAGTTTTCATCTGTCGGGTTTCCACCGTTAGCAGGATTATTGTCTGCAAGATTATTGTCTGCAAGCCCAGTATCCTCAAGGTTATTTTCTGCAAGCCCAGTGTCCTCAAGGTTATTTTCTGCAAGCCCAGTGTCCTCAAGGTTATTTTCTGCAAGCCCAGTGTCCTGACCTGATGCGTTTCCTTCAGCTCGAACCTGCGCCTCAAGGTCTGTTTCTCCTGCCTGCTGTGTGGACTGTTGGGGCTGTTCAGCAAGCGGAACGTCTTTCATTCCCGCGTTTATTCCAGCGATAACTATTAAAACAAATATTATACCAACAATCCAGCGCAATAAGCTGCTTCCGGATGTTTTTCCTGATTTCGTCAATTTAATCACACCACATTTTTAACCCAATAATATAAATGCCATTTATATTAAGATGCTGAAAAAAATATTCTGGAATTCATCCCAATATCTATGGCATCATAATTATATAAATCACCAGAAAATTATTATCTGCAGAATTAGATTCACGAACAAAAAACATTAATCACATGCCGGATATCCTTCAATTCCAATGTACAGAACTATCCGTGTTCCGCTCGAAAAAGGTGAAGAAGCCCGGCTGGAAGTTATAACTGCGGATCTCTTTGACGATACCCGAAAAATCCGAAAGCTCCAGACCGAAGAAGGCACTTTCCTTGAAATCCCTGTCACTGAGGCTGCAGGAGAAAAAATAGGAGATTTTCCGGTAATTGAACAGGAAAATCCTGAATTTCTGGAAAAAACCGGGTCCCTGAAAGAATACCTTAAAGACTCCCTTTCCGAAACCGAACTTGCAAGTGTTCCGGCAGGCTGGCATATCCTGGGGGATATAGTAATAGTCAGTATCCCTGAAAGCCTCGATGAAAAAAAGCTCCTGATAGCCAGGGCTCTGCTCTCCATGTACCCGAAGTGCAGGAGCGTTGTCAGAGATTTCGGAATCGAAGGGCAGTTCCGCCAGCCAAAAAGGGAACTTCTCCTCGGAACCTCCACCGAAACTATCCACAAAGAACACGGATGCCTCTTCAAGCAGGATGTAACAAAAGTGATGTACTCCAAAGGCAACCTGGATGAGAGAAAACGGATGAGCAAACTCGGAAGCGGGGAAGTCGTGGTGGACATGTTTGCAGGGATAGGGTACTTTTCAATTCCCATGGCTGTCCATGCGCGGCCGGAAAAAATCGTCTCGATAGAAATAAACCCGGAGTCCTTTGCCTATCTGAAGGAAAATGTCAGGCTGAACCATGTGGAAGACATTATTACCCCTGTTCCGGGAGATTGTTCACAGGCTGCCCCTGAAGGGGAGGCGGACAGGGTGATTATGGGTTATGTGGGAACAACACACCACTATCTGGAACCGGCTATTAAAGCTTTGAAAAAAAGCGGAGGGATCCTGCATTATCATGAAACGGTACCTGAAAACCTCGCCAGAACCAGGCCTGAAGAACGGATCAAAAAAGCTGCCGGATGCCTGGGGAAAAAAGTTGAGGTCCTGGCAATCCGGAGGATAAAAAAATATTCTCCGGGTGTCCTGCATGTGGTCGTGGACGTGCGGATCTTTGAATGAACCTCTGTTTTGTCCGGTTTTGATTTAGGGTATGTTACGAAATAACCCGGGCAACACAGAATCATTTTGAACTTAAATCAACGGGCTTGTTTGTGAAAATACCTCAGGTCTTAAAGCAATTTATGATGTCGAATTGAAGTCTGTAATTTTAGTTCATAACAAAAATAGATATGTAACAAAGGTTAGAAAATCTTTTATTCGCAAAATTATATAATTACTTAGTCTCTACTAATTTATCACATAATTGGTTGGGCAAATAGTCCAGGTTCGGATTAATGTGATTTTAGTAATAGATGATTCAGATATTATTACAGAACCTGAAAAATATCCGAACTATAAACTGTACATTAACTTTGAAAAATAAAGCTACCTGGGGGAAATAAATGATAAATAAGGGGAAGCTATGTTCCATAGCTTTAGCTTCAGCATTCCTGGTTTTTGTTTTTTTGATTTTAATCTCAGCCGCAGCTTCAGCGGCTCAAGTTATGAAAATTGGCACCGGATACGATCCTGCTGTTTATGGTAACAGGGTAGTATGGACAAATGGGGTTGTTATTCATCTATACGACCTGACCAACGGAACAGACACTACGTTTAGTTCTTCTGGGGCCTCCAGTCCGGATATTTACGACAATAAGTTAGTGTGGCATGATGAAAGCAGTGGAACACCAAGGCTTGCTGTGTACGATATACCAACAGCCACAAAAAGTTACATCACGAAGAACGTAGACCAATATAGCAAACCTGCTATTTACGGCAACAGAATCGTCTGGAGTGAAAATGATAGTGTATATCTGAGGGACATATCTACATCCACACAGACAAAAATAGGAAACGGCAGTAATCCCGACATATATGACACAAAAGTGGTGTATTACTCATATTCAGAAGATCCGGAAGTGGATATAACTATCAGGATGTATGACATCAATACGACGGAAAGAATAACTGTCAATTCATATGGAGATCCGAACATACCGCATATATGGGGTACTAACGTCATCTGGTCTGATGTATATAATCATCAGGGATATATTGCGATGTATAATACCTCAACAAAGAAAACCCTGGACGTCACACATCAACTTGACACCGATCCAGATGGAAATGAATACGGCGCCAGTACAGGGACACACATTGCCATACAAAATGATAAAATTGTATACAATAAATGTGTTGATGATTATGAAGGCAAGCCTGGAGTATATGTATATAACATATCTACGGGACAAAGCACACTGGTATATGAGTATCCTGAAGAAGTTTATACGACACCGGAAGTATACAATAACACTCTTGTGTGGGGAATGGACAAGAACTATGTTGATAGTATGGCTGGCAATGATATCTACTTATGCGACCTTGCAGCCGGACCTGAAAATCTTACAGTAAAGTAAGTGGTGGATATATAAGTGGTGGATATCCACCACAACATTTTATTGAAAAACCTGAATTTTTGGATTTGGCGATGATAAAAAAATCTCAAGAATATTCTGTCATCTTTAGACATATGTGGAATTTCTTTTTTAACTCTAAGGCGGGAAGTCCCCTTCCTCGGAGCGAAGCGACAGGTGGGGGATGAAAGCCGTCAACTTTATTATAGTAAGTTTAACAAAACTTGTATATATCTTTAAAACGTATGATCTATAGCATGTTAAAAGCCTACAAATATCGAATCTACCCAGATAAAGACCAAGAAAAGTTCATAAAAGTAAATTTTGGTGCATGTAGATTTGTCTATAATTGGGCTTTAGAGCAGAAAATTAAAACTTATCAGCAAAATAACAAATCAATATCAAGGTTTGATTTACAGCACATTTTAGTTCACGAAGTAAAACCTTCTAACGAATGGTTGAAAGAAGCTAATTCACAGGCTCTACTTGCCTCTTTAGTAAATGTAGAATCAGCATTTACGAAATTTTTTAGAGAAAAATCTGGATTTCCTAACTTCAAATCTAAAAAAAATCCAGTGCAATCTTATCAAATGCCACAACATTATACTGTAGATTTTGAAAGAAATATCATCAAACTTCCTAAGATTGGGGAAGTCGAAGCAGTACTTCATAGAAAGTTTGAAGGTGCTATGAAAACCGCAACCATTTCAAGATCGAGTACAGGGAAATACTTCATATCTATTCTTGTGGATGACGGAGATGAACTTCCTGCTAAACAGAGGATATCAGAATCAAGTACCATAGGAATTGATGTAGGTATCAAAGATTTTGCAATCCTTTCCAATGGGGTAAAAGTTGAGAATCCAAAATACCTGAATAACTCTCTAAAAAGAATGAAATGTTTGCAGAAAAGAGTGAGTAAGAAGGTTAAAGGTTCTAATAACCGCAACAAAGCAAGGCACCATCTTTCAAAAATCCATGAAACTATTAGCAATCAGAGAAACAATTTCCAACACCAACTCTCTTTTAGACTGATTAGCGAGAACCAAGCAATAGCGTTGGAAACTCTGAATGTTAAAGGTATGATAAAAAATCATTGTCTGGCTCAATCAATTTCTGATGCCGGATGGAGTAGTTTCGTAACCAAACTTGAGTATAAAGCTGAATGGTTAGGAAAGACTATACTAAGGATCGGAAGATTTGAACCTTCCTCTAAAATATGTCATGTTTGTGGTTATCATAATGGTAATCTGACCTTGAAAGATAGAGAATGGATATGCCCCGATTGTAAGACAAAACATGATCGAGACATCAATGCCGCTATCAATATCAAAAAATTCTCTCTTCAAGATCAAAATCTTATAATTATCTGACACCTGCGGAACGTAGGGGATGGGCTTGTGGACTTGCGAACAGTAGTTCGAGGGATGAAGCAAGAAGCCCCTTCCTCGCCATCAGGCAGGGAGGGGTAGTTCACTTCTCTTCACTTTCACCGTTTCCATTAATTGTGAGCATAATTTCCTTGAAACTTGCCAGCGAAGCCTCCATATTCTCTATAATCTCATTTGCAAGAATATCGGGGTCCGGAAGATTGTCCAGGTCCGCGAGGCTTTTGTCTTTGAGCCAGAATATATCCAGGTTCGTTTTATCCCTTGCTACAATTTCATCATAGCTGAATTTGCGGAACCTGCCTTCGGGAGCTTCTTCACTCCAGGTCTCTTTGCGGCTGAAGCGGTTTTCCGGGTTGTAGCATTTGATGAAATCTTCCAGATCTGAAAACTTCAGTGGATTTTTCTTTAATGTGTGGTGCACATTTGTGCGGTAATCGTAGATCCACACTTCTTTTGTCCAGGGCTCTTTCGCTGCGGATTTAGCTTCAAAGAAAAGCACGTTTGCCTTTACGCCATTTGCATAGAAGATGCCTGTCGGCAGGCGCAGGATTGTGTGCAGGTCGGTGGTTTCAAGAAGTTTTTTACGGATGATCTCTCCTGCTCCGCCTTCAAACAGGACATTGTCGGGCAATACCACTGCAGCCTGCCCGCCGGTTTTGAGGATGGTATGGATGTGCTGCACAAAGTTTAGCTGCTTGTTGCTTGTGGTGGTCCAGAAGTCCTGCCGGTTGTAAGTGAGGTCTTCTTTTTCCTGCTCCCCTTCTTCGTTGGTGAAGGTCATGCTGCTCTTTTTTCCAAAGGGCGGGTTGGTGAGGATGTAATCGTAACGGTAACCAGGATCGGCTATGAGAGCATCGGAATTGGAGATCATGGGCTCCCCGTCGATTTCCCCTATGTTGTGCAGGAACATGTTCATCAGGGCAAGCCTGCGGGTCCCTGCGACGATTTCGTTCCCTCCAAAGGTTTTGTTTTTCAGGAAGCGGCTCTGTTCCCGGTCCAGCCGGTGGTGCGAGGTAAGGAAGTCGTAAGCTGCTAAAAAGAACCCGCCTGTGCCGCAGCAGGGATCGCCGATTGTCTTCATGGGTCCGGGCTGGAGGCACTGAACCATCGCCCAGATGAGCGGCCTGGGGGTGAAGTACTGGCCGGCTCCGCTTTTTGTATCTTCTGCATTCTTCTGCAGGAGCCCTTCGTAGATCTCTCCCTTGGTATCCACGCCCATCATGACCCAGCTTTCCTTGTCGATCATATCAATGACCTTGTAGAGCATGGCAGGGTCGCTGACCTTGTTCTGGGCTTTGAGGAAGATCTGCCCGAGCATCCCCGGCTTTTTCCCCAGCTCTTCTAACAGCTTCTTGTAGTGAATATCGAGTTCTGCTCCACGCTGCTGTTTCAAATTATCCCAGGTATATTCCTCCGGGATGCCAATATCCCTGTTGTACGGCGGCTTCCTGTACTCTTCAGCCATTTTCAGGAATATGAGATAGGTCAACTGTTCCAGATAATCGCCATAGCTCACGCCCCCGTCCCTGAGGACGTTGCAGAAGCTCCAGACTTTGGAAACGATGGATGAGGTGTTTTCAGACATGGTTTGGATCCTTGAGATGAGAGTAATATTTTTGGTTAGGGCTATTCGGTTTATTAGGAATGGTGAGGAAGAGTTTTCCTTCTTGAATAAGTGGATTTAAGATTTCTAATCTGAAATGCTTCCTATCTTTTAATCCCATAAACTCTTGAATTTCTTCTCGACTTCTTGGTTCAATACAATACTCTAATAATGCGCTGATCTTATCGTTTTCAGCTTGGGGGGTAGCTTGGGGGGTAGCTTGCGGGGTAACAGGAACAATGATCTTAAAAATGTCCCCTTCAAGAAGCTGTGGATCAGCTCCACCGGAATAAATCCTTGTGTAATTGTAGAGATTCCTGACACCTGAACCTAACTCATCCGCCCTTCCGATTTCTTTGAAAAAGCGAGCAATTACCGGATTTTTAGGGTATGGTGTGAAATTGGAAGGATTTATTCTACCATGCCCATGTGGGCGGTTTGCGTTCTCTGCAACAACCTGATCAGTTCCAATTATGAATTTTGCAGGAAAACCGTTTATGTATTCCCTGTGGATGAGCATATTTGTAACAACTTCTCTGAAAATATGGTCTCTCAGGCTGATTCTCTGATCCTTTTCCAGATAAAAAGGGTCAGGTAGATGTTTTGCAACAAAAGCCATGAGTCTGTCATAACTTTCGATCAGGTTGGTGCGGATGTCGTCCCTGTCGTCATAACGGTCAAGATTAACTCTGCGAAGAATGGCATCAGTCTTGAAATGGGGCAGTACGCTCTGGATAACTTCGTCTTTCCCCAGCAAAAGAATTGCAGCAAGAGTATAACCTTCTTTGCCGGTCTGGTAATCATGTTGATACAAACGAGCACTGCTTAAAAGTTCCTCATCATTCATTGTTGCCCATGGATGATTGGGATTCTCGGCACGAACCATTTTCCGCACTCTCTGGATAAGATCGGTTCTGAGGTCTTCCAGTCTGACATAGGGATAAATGCGGTTCTCTGAAAATGAGCTCTGCTTGCGAATATAGAGATGAGCCACAGCATCAGGATGATTGGTAACATCCAGATCCCCATCTTCATTCCTGTCAAATATCTTTCCTTTACAGCGGTGAACCTGTGAACTTTCAGGAATATTGAGATAGAGAAGGATTTTTCCTTCAATGTTTACAGTCTCCGGCAATATGTACAAAGGAGGATTGATAATCTGCGGGTTATTCAGCGCAGTAACAAGGTCCTTTTTGATCTGCGGCAGAGCATCCGCATCAATTCCTGTGATATTCCCATTGTCATCAACTCCAAGAACAATATGTCCTCCATTGCGATTTAGAAAAGCACAGACAGTTTCGTACACATCACGGTTTATCTGAGTTCTGCACTCTTTAAATTCCACAGTCAGCCCTTCACCATCTCGGATGATGCTCTTTAATTGCTCAGATATCATGATCTACCCTTCTTGCCGCTGTCTGCCTTTTCCACCCTCACCCTCTCCAGCAAAACCTCAGCCGGTTCCCAATCCTCTGCCCCTCGAACCTCTGCCAGCTCCCTTTCATTAAGCAACTTCCCCTCAAACGCTTTTTTCAAAATACTCTGCCGCAGTGCTTCGGCTTTTTCCAGATTTTCTTCGATATCCAGCTCTATCTTATCGCAGACTGAAAGGCGAGTTTCGATTTCCTGAACGATGGCTTGTTGTTCAGGAAAGGAGCAAATAGTAACAGTCGCCTTCTTTACATCCTCAAGATTAAGAGTTTTTCTTGCAACCTCATGAGACTGGGATGTCAATTCATGCACTTTTTCTGCTCGACGAAAGAAATACTCGATATAATAAGGGTTTAAGATTTTTGATATTGGGACTACACCTACAGCTCTTGCAACATTTGCACCCTTTATTTGAATTGGTGCAATTGCTGTTCTCCCAATCGCACCAACTAGAGATATTAATAGTTCTCCTCCTTCTAAGAAGGTTCTTTGATACTTATTTGCAATCTCAGGAGAAATTCTTTTCATTCCACTTGTATCAACTTTTCCGTTAAATATATCTCCAACTCTCACCAAAAGAATTCCTTCAGGTAAATCATCACCCGGTTGTAAAACCCCATAAGCACATTCTCGATTGGGCTGCAAAATCTCATCTATCTTTGCCCATTTCCATCCAGTTGGCAGAATGGACAGATTCGCTAATTCTGTATTGCTGAGGAGGCTAGTGATTTTTTTATTCTTATTGAAAGCCTTTGCTGCTTCTTCCCTCTCCCTGCGAATCTGCTCTAATAAATCCCCCGCATCCGGCAAATCTGTCTGCTGCTCCCGCCATTTTTTGGTAAGCTCCCCCTCAAATGCTTTCTTCAGCACCGCCTGCCGATAAACTTTGAGCTGTTCCTGTGCCAGTTTGAGGTTGGCAATGCCATTGTCCAGTTCGCTGAAGAGTAGCTCGATTTTGGAGACTATAGCGCGTTGTTCGGGGGGTGGGGCTAAGGGGAATGGATATTCTTGCAAATATTTTGTTGAGACCCTTGGTAAATTTACACCGCTTGAGTTGTGGGTCATATCATTAACAAACTTATATGACAAAAAAAAGTATTTTGAATAATTAAGGTTTAAGGAAGGAGTTGATTCAAAAACAAGAATATCTGTAGAGCATACTCCATCTTCATTAGCTAAATACACTTTATTTAAATAAGGTCTAAGTTTTCCGTAAAGAAGATCACCTATTTTAAAACTATTTTTTACAGTATTAATCACATCAACCTTAACATCTTCTGTCAAAGTTCCTTGGTCTTTTTTTATGTGTTCTAGACCAACGTAGAATAAAGACTCTCCTGATCCCTTGTGTTTATCTGATTTTAAAATGTGAATTTCACCCAGTCTTGCCCATTTCCATTCCTCTGGCAGCTTGGGAAATTCGGCTATTTCGACTTCAGTTAGAGATTTAATCGTTTTCATCTTAATCAGTCAAAGCCTCTTTTAATTTGTTAATAATATCTTTCATGAGCCGGAGTATTCTCCAAACCTTTCTCCGAACCTTTCATTATCAATTTTGGAGTACTTTTAAGATGTCAGTTGATTAAATAATTGTCTACTTGTGTATTTCAGGGATGTAATCAAAATTTAAACCAAACCGGGGATGATTGGGATTGCGAATGTTAATATTTATTCTGATAATCTTTATTATTTTTAGTGGATGCGTTGATGAAAATAATGGCACCCGATAAAATAATCAGTATATCAGTGACCAGTATTCTGTTGGTCGTCCACCGTTACATGGTTGATATTTTTGAAAAACCCGAATTGCGCCTCGGGATCACAGGAAATCAGAGATTTCCTGGGAGTTGCGATGTAATCGCAACAGTATGCGGTCCTTTTCGGCAGAGTTGCGGCTCTGCAGTACGCTGCCCTTTTCGTTGCGCTCAAGAGGACTTATTTATGGGTTTTAGCAGTGAACTGCGCTCAAGAGGACTGAATTACGATTTCTCGGACCCATAAAACCTTATTCGCCTTACCGTGTCTTTTTTGTCATGCTCGACGCAGGAGAGCGGCTTTCAGACAAAAAAGAAGAAAAAAGATCCGCAAGAAAAGCCATAAAGTAAAATTGAAGTAAAAAATAGGGGGATACGGTCAGAACCGGATAAAAATACACCTGAAAAACGCTCTTTCCACGTCTTTTTTTATTGATTTTTACTGGAGATTTTAACCTCCTGTTTTTTCGTTCTCATTTTATCTTTCTTCTTTTTTCTACTTTTTTTGCAGGGCCGCCAGACAAGCTGGCGGAGGCGTCCGATATTTACCTGTGAATTAAAAAGCGATTTTCGGGGTAAAGGGAAAGTATTCTTCGGACCAGGAAGGAATTTCACTATAATCTATTTTTCTCTTAATACCAGCAGGAATTCACCTGTTATTTGTTTTTGCGGGCAGATGAGACGGCTTCAGCCTTGCAAGGCGCAGAAGAGAGAAACAAATGATTTCATCTCAGGATATTCTGAATAATACCAATCGATTAAGCAGGAACCACCATTCTGTTCACTTTGTTTCAAAACAGTATCATGATGTTGCTTGTTAAACATCTAAAACGAAAAGCTAAGAAAAGTAGTAAAGGAAGAGAAATGAGGTAAATACGTTTTAACTTTGATTAAAAGACTTAGTAAGGGGTTCACAAGGTTTGACACGCAAAAATGAAGTAGATTTCTGGATCAGGTTTTAATCTGTCCTGAATTTGCCTCATTTTACAGCTTACGCGTCAATGAAGTTTATTACGGGATCAGATTTTACTCTGTCCTGAATTTGCTCCATCTCGCAGTTTAAGCTTATGCATCAATGAAGTTTATTACGGGATCAGTTTTCAGACTGTCCTGAATTTGCTTCATCTCGCAGTTTACGCCATAAATGAAGTATATTACGGGATCGGTTTTCAAGCCGTCCTGAATTTGCTCCACCTTATAGCTACGCGCCAATGAAGTATATTACGGGATCAGTTTTCAGACTGTCCTGAATTTGCCTCATTTTAAGCTTACGCGTCAATGAAGTAGATTTCGGGATCGGTTTTCAAGCCGTCCTGAATTTGCTTCATTTTAAGCTTGTACGTCAATGAAGTTCATTGCGGGTCAGATTTTACTCTGTCCTGAATTTGCTTCATTTTACAGCTTAGTTCCTTGTGAACAATATATAATATGTAAGTTATCGTATAAATTACTGGCGGTCGTATAACTCTGGGTAATATGTGCAGTTCGTTTTTTTGCCAGGGCTGCCTGTAAATCATCAGTAATGTACTCTGTAGATCAGGCTTTACATTAAATGCTTCACTATTTTTTCCATTCTTTAAACGGCGTCTTATTCAACTGAAATAAATTATTCAATGGAAAAGGGCATATTCTCAAAAATAGTAAGGTTTCCGGGAACCTCAAGTCTTTCCTGTATTCTTCGGTAAGAAAATCGGATCGGAAACAACAATTTTCATACCATTACCCGAAAATGAGCTTTTAAATTTCCCAGTAAGGCTGAAGATTATACTGTTCATAAACTTTAGCCAGATCATTATGATTTAAAGTCCACACATCTTTATCCAGGCCTTCTGCCGTTTTGAATGCTTCCTTCTCAACTTTAAGGATATAATCTCCTCGACTTGCTTGAAGAGCTCCCCAGGGAATGGCAAAGAATTTACACTTCATACCAAGAAAACAATCACAAGCAAATACTACGTATGCGATTCTTCCCCGTTCAGTGTCAATCATGACTTCTTTAATCTTTCCGAGTTCTTCATCTTTAATGGTGAGGATCTTAGATCCTTTTATTTCGTTTGCCGGCACAAAAGTCATGTGCCTTGGAACTTGCGTTTCTTCAGCTACTCCCATACACCTCAACTCCCAATATATTATTCACTTATTGTCTTTATTTATCCCTTTCAAAAGTACAGAGAAGCGTTCCATGCTCTCCGCCTGCCCATCATAAACCGCCCCATTAATAATAACAATTCATTAATAATATACATTCCTTACGTACTTGAGGTCGTGTCCACCAGTAACTGAAAACGGTGAGCAAAAGAACGTCTATGAACTTCCTCAGGATGCTAGTTTTCACCCCACTTTTCTCCCAACTTTTCCCCACAGTTTCCCCACAGTTTTCTCCGAACCTTTCTCCGAACTTTTCTCCGAACTCATGCCGCCAGCGCCTCATTCAATTCACTAATAACCATATTCATCTCGTCCCCGAAAAGCTGGTACATCCTGCCGCTTCCGCCATGAACGTCAAAGGGATAGTAGGCAAGATCGTCTATTTCCAGATGGAAGCTCGTGGCAACGTAATCCTTTATCATGCGGAGCCAGTTCATCTGGTCATCATTGAATTTCAGGGTTCCCGCCTGTTTTTTGAATACCCAGTCCTGGAAGTTCCGGTTTACGGTCTGGTCATAGGAGGTCAGCACAGGGTCGATTTCGGTTATCCTGCGGATCAGGGAAACCAGGGCTGTGAGTTCATTCTTCGGGGAATTTCCGTTTACCTTTTCCAGCTGCTCATAAGCCTGCCATATCCTGAAAGGAGCAAAATAGGGCTTTTCCAGTTTCAGTTTGTCCAGCACTTCTTTTATCATCGTAAAGGTGACTTCCCTGCGCTGGTAGGGCTGGTTGTAGAAAATTCTCAGGGCTGTGATTTCGTCTTTGTTAGCTTCCATATATGCCTTAAAGTCGTTAACCAGCTCATCCGCCCGTATAACAGCGTCTTTGTCCCATTCGGCTCTGTTAAGGGTATCGATGTTCAAGGTATCGATTATCTGCTCATGGACTCTGCGGACATTTTCGATGTATTCGTTCAGTTCGCCGGAAAAAGTGGACCTGGCAACATCAATCAGATTTTCCTGTGCCTTTTTCTTTGCATCGGCTTCCTGAATTTCCGGCTGGCGTTGTTTAATCTCGGAAGCTCCGGAATCAATGATATCAGGGTTATATGCACTGAGCAGGTCCTTAACAGCCTGATTGATAGTTTTTCCGTTAGCCTTCTCAGCAAAAGTAGCTCTTTCGTCATCGCTTATCTGCCTGTTCAGCCTTGCCAGGCGGGAAGCCAGGGAAACGTAAAGGTCTTCGTCCTGAGCGCCAAAGGTTACTGCTGCCAGCAGGTCTTTTAGAGATGTGCTTTTCTTGCGTTCCAGAGGCCGGCTGTCAGTTTTCATTGTTTTTGTAACGCCAACTGCGTCCACAATTACAAAATGGGTCTTGGCAGAAACAGCCGATCCTGTTACCCTTACAAGGTCATCGTAGCCCAGGGTGCGTGTACCCCGGCCTTTCATTTGCTCAAAATAATTACGGCTCTTTACATCCCTCATAAAGAGCAGGCATTCCAGCGGCTTGACATCCGTGCCCGTAGCAATCATGTCTACTGTAACCGCGATTCTGAGGCGGGGACCGTTGCGAAAATCTGACAATATTGATTTTGGGTCTTCTTCAGCTTTGTACGTGATTTTCTTGCAAAAAGCGTTGCCTTCTGCAAACTCTTCCCGCACTATATTGATAATATCATCGGCATGGCTGTCGTTCTTGGCAAAGATCAGGGTTTTTGGAACTTCCTCTCTGCCCGGGAAGATCTCAGGCAGCTTCTCTTTAAATGTCCGGATCACATTTCGAATCTGGCTGGGGTTGACCACGTCCCTGTCCAGCTTTTTGGAAGTATAGGTGAAATCTTCGTCCAGCTGTTCCCAGCGTTTTTTGCGGGTAAGTTTCTCTCTCCTGTCCACATACTCCTTTGCAGCTATCTTTGCTCCGTTTTTGCTGATTTCGGTCTCAATGGTGTACACATCATAACCGACATTCACGCCGTCTGCCACAGCTTCTTCATGACTGTACTCGCTCACCACGTTCTCATTGAAAAACCCAAAAGTGCGTTTATCAGGTGTTGCTGTCAGGCCTATCAAAAAAGCATCGAAATAATCCAGCACCTGCTGCCACAGGTTGTAAATGGAGCGGTGGCACTCGTCTATGACTACAAAATCAAACTCTTCAATGGGAATCTTCTCATTATACACCACAGGAAGCGGTTCCTTTGGCTGCCAGCCCCTCTCGGCAGGGTTCTCTTCCTCTATTTTTTCGTCCAGCTCCTCGCCCTTCAGAATAGAGTAAAGCCGCTGAATTGTGGAAATGCACACCTGGCTGTCCGAGGAGATATAACTGGAACGTAAGCGCTGCACATTGTACAGCTCGGTAAATTTACGGTTATCATCATTGGGCACATAAGCCATGAATTCCTGCTCTGCCTGTTCGCCCAGATTCCTGGTATCAACAAGGAACAGCACTTTTCTGGCATCCGCAAATTTTAGTAATCGGTAGATGAAGGTTATGGCAGTATAGGTCTTTCCGGAACCGGTTGCCATCTGGACCAGAGCCCTCGGGCGGTTGTCCTTAAAGGATTTTTCAAGATTTGAAATCGCTGTTATCTGGCAGTCCCGTAACTTTTCGGTTGGCAATTCAGGTATCTCAAGTAACCTTTCCCTCAAAGGCTTCTTTCTGAGCCATTCCTCAAAAGTCTCAGGCCGCAGAAAAGAAAAAACAGGTTTTGACCTTGGTTTCGGGTCACGGAAGTCTGTGAAGCGTGTAAGTGCCCCGGTGCTCTCGTACACAAAAGGAAGCGGGTCATTGTTCAGGTACTTTAGCCTGCTTGCAGCATACTCGGCTGATTGTTCCTCAACAACGGTTAACCGGTGGCCTTCTTCGTCCCTTTTCGCCTCAATGATTCCAACGGGCCTTTTGTCAACAAAGAGTACATAATCAGCCGGCCCCACATCGGTAAGATATTCTTTAACTGCAATGCCTCTGGAGGCACTCCAGTCGATCCTGCTCTTTTCCTGCACTACCCAGCCAGAATCATATAATTTTCTATCGATGGCATCTCTGGCTTGCTGCTCCGGGGTCTGGTTATTATTCATATGTCTTTACCCGTTGAATGTTTTTTACCCATTGAAATTCATTTTTATCCTTCTTTTCCTGGATTGGAATGCCGAGGCTGGCTCCTTCTTTGAATGTGATTTATACCGATAAATGTTTCTAAATTTATGTATGTTCCTTCTATATTTTGGAAATTGTGTAAATTATCCACTAGAAACAGTGAAGAACCAAAAAAGCGGATGTAAGAGGTATGATTCGAATGCAAGGAATCCTGTGAAAATAGGCCCAAACCCATTACCTTTGGCCTGGCTTCTTGCCGCAACTCAGATGAAATGTAAATAGGATTCATGCGTCTTCGGTTAAGTGAAGAATCATGATATATTGCATCTGTTTCCACAACAGTTCTCCAAAATTGTATAAATTTATGGGCTGGAACAGGATATCTATTTCATGTAAATAGGCCAAAATTCAAGCCCGGCTCCTGGTTCAAAATCGATAGCTTTAGGGCAAGAAAATTCCTTAACCGATGACCAATGAGATAGGATTAGAGAAATTAAGCAAAATAGAACTTAATAGAAAATAAGCAAAATAGAACTTAATAGAACTTAATAGAAAATAAGCAAAATAGAACTTAATAGAACTTAATAGAAAATGAGAAAATCATAATGAGTTTGGTGCGGGAGAAGGGATTCGAACCCCTGAACGTCTGCACGAACAGATCTTGAGTCTGCCACCGTTGACCGCTTGGTTACTCCCGCGCTTTTCGGAATCCAAATAGGTAAAGTTACAACTAACATATAAAGCTAATCCTGTAAATAGACTAATCCTGCTAATTTTTGAGTCTGGGGGATGTTTTGCAGATATTTTCATTTCATTTCCGGTTTCAGACTTTCCGGCTTCAGGCTTCAAGTTTTGAGACCTTCAGGTTTCACTCACGAACTGTTTACATGGACCCAGTTGAGGTACTCCTGTTCTCCTTCAATTCCCCAGAATTCGATGGCAGGCAGGTCGTACGTATGAAGGATTTTCACGACTGTGATTATTTCATCAAGGCGTGAAGAGTCAGTTTTAACAAGCATTGCGATCTCGTTCTGCGTCTCTATATTTTCGTTCCATCTGTAGATTGAAGATACAGGAAACATGTTTACGCAGGCTGCAAGCCTTCTTGAAACCAGCTCTTTTGCGATTTCTGATGCATTCTTCATATCTCCGACAGTGATGTATACGATCCCAAGCATGTAACAGGCACCTCATACAAAGTTATTATAACCACAAATATGCTGGATATACTGAACATTATTCGTGCAATTATTATCTATTGTCTTTGACCATAAAAATTACCTTTAAAATTACCTTTCCGGCAAATTGAAAGCTGTAATTCCATATAGGTTCTTATATAATTAGGATGTATTATTTTGTGCATTTTTCGAGACGGGCATTTTCAAAAAAGGTGTTATTAAGAAATTGGATCTCATGCTATGTAAAGACGAACTAAAACATTTTTATAATAAGATATACAACCGGGTTTAACAGCATTAATTAATTGAATGTATGCATTTCCCCTGACTATTGCTTAAAATGATAGCCCGGGATTTAGAAACTGCATTCAAAGGTTGCTGGCGCTAACTTCTTTATTGAAGGCATGTTCTATATACAGTTATAATCTATCAACAGTTAATCGTCAATATTAAACGATTAACATTCACAATTCAAAGCTTATAAATGGTTCAGCTTAATTATTTTGGAGAATTTCCTTGAGTGGCACAAGCATTGCACTTGGTATTTTTTTAATGTACTGGTTCCTTATTTCCTTTCTTGATAGAAAGGGTATTCTGGAGAAGTATAATATAAGCACTTTCGGGCCTCTTCCGATCCTCATGATCAGGACAACAAAGGGTCTTAAACTACTGGATATTCTTGCCCGCCCGAGACGTTACTGGAGGATTTTCGCAAACATTGGAATCCTTATGATGTTTGCAGGCATGATTGCCATGTTCCTGGTCATTGCTATTTCGGACCTTGCGCTTTATACCTCGTTTCTGAACAATACAGTTCCGGAGCCGGGAAAGTACAATGCACCCAGGAATATCCTGCTGATTCCGGGTGTAAATGAGTTTATTCCCTTTACCTGGGGAGTGATTGCCCTCGTAGTTACTCTTGTAGTGCACGAGTTTTCCCATGCAATTCTGTGCAGGGTTGAAGGGATCAGAGTCAAATCCATGGGAATCCTGTTTGCCCTTGTCCCGATAGGGGGTTTTGCAGAACCTGATGATGAACAGCTCTTTGGCAAGAAAGAGGAAATAAAAAAAGAGCTGCCGCTAACGGCGACGATTGAGGAAATCAAAGAGTGGGAGCAGAGAGAAAAAGAAGAACAAAAGCTAAAAGAGGAACAAAACGGGGAAATAGATGTTTCCAGGCACAAAGAAACAAATCCTGCACCAGCAGTAATTGCCACAAGAAACCAGAGAGCCCGTATCCTTGCTGCCGGAGTTATGGCTAATTTCTGCGTTGCTTTTGTCGCTCTACTGCTCTTTTTCGGGCCTGTGCTGGGGGCAATTGCTCCTCTCAGTGATGCAATGATCGTAGGCGTAAACGAAAATTCTCCAGCTCAGCTTGCAGGGCTTCAAAATGACATGGTAATCACGCAGGTTAATGACACAAACATAACCACAGGCATGGACCTTCTCTCCTATCTCGAGACAGTTGAACCCGGAGACTCTTTGCGCATCCATGCCTCAAAAGACAGTGTCGTTTCAGTCTATGAGTTAAAAGTTCCTTCTTCTCCGGAGAAATGTTTCAGTGGAGTGCCTATAGGAGGGATTGTAGAAGGAAGTCCTGCGGAGGCTGCGGGAATCGAGACCGGAATGACAATGCTCCGGATTAACGATACAAGAATGCGAAGCATTGCAAGTTTCATTGACTTTATGGAAGGGACAAGGGCAAACCAGACTATAGAGGTAGAGACGTTGCCCTCTGCAAATTATACGGGTGCCCTTACCGAAAATGGCACAGCTATCTTTGATGTCCAGCTGGCTCCTCACCCCTCGGGTGGTGAAAGTGGCTTCCTTGGAGTGATGTACGGGAATGAAGGAAACCTGGAGTGCCCGATGTTCGGAATTTCCATCTGGATGCCCCAGGCAAAATTCTATCTCGAAGCGCTAAAGCAGATCCCTTCCCTTCTGGACGAACCGGTAGGCTGGATTATCCTTTTCGGGCTTCCGATATACGGATTTGCAGGTGAGGGATTCCGCGGCTTTTCAGGCACAATCGCTCAGTTCTACCATCCGGTTGGCTGGGCAGAGCCCCTGGGAATCGGAATTTTCTGGATTGCAAATTCCCTGCTCTGGATTGGCTGGCTGAACTTTTACGTAGGCCTGTTCAACTGCCTGCCTGCAGTGCCTCTTGATGGTGGGCATGTATTCAGAGACTATAGCTACTCGCTCATATACCGGTTTACACGGAACGAAGCAGTCTCGGAAAGGGTCTCAAATTCGATCACAGCAAGTCTTTCGATGTTGATCCTGTTATCATTCCTCTTCATGATATTCGGGCCTTTCATAGGCCAGTGGATCTGAACAGCTAAAACAGAGAACAGCATCGAAATTAATTCCGTCAATTCGGAAATCTGCTGGAAAGCCGGGAAGTTAAAATCTCTTCCCGTTTTTTGGCTTTTTTAATTCTGGTGGCCCCTGATAATTCTGGTGGTCCCTGATTAATCAGTTGCTATTATTCAGAATATCCAGACTCAGACTGGATCTTTTGTTTTTCTCTCCCTGCGCAGCAAGGAATTTTGCCACCCATCAACCAGATAAAAAAACTCCCGACAAAACGACACCGCAATTAGAGAAAAAATACATTGAGAAATACCCCCTGGCTGAAAGAATACTTTCCTTGACACAGGAAGCCGCTCTTTAATTTACAGGTAAACATAAGCATCTCCTCCAGTTTGGAGGGAAAACTTTCAAAAAAAGTAAATAATGAGTCTTTTTTCGGACACTGTTTTTACTTTTGGGTCAACGTCTCATTTTTTTCTTTGAAAGACTGCTCTCTTGCTTCGAGCGTGAAAAGAACGACTTAATACATATAATGATGTTTTATGGGTTAAAATTTGTTATTTAATCTTCTTTAGTCCTCTTGACCAAAAATAACCGCTAAAACCCATAAATTAGTCCTCTTGAGCGCAGCGAAAAGGACCTCGTGCTGTTGCACTTACAGTGCAACTCCCAGGAAATCTCTGATTTCCTGTGATCCCGAAGCGAAACTCGGGTGCCGAAGCGAAACTCGGGCGAGACGCAATTCGGGCGAGAATAAGTTCTCAAAGAACCTTCAAGCTAAATTCTATGAACACATAGAGATATTAATAAAGATTATAAGGTATTTTGACCTAGTTCAGCAGAAGAACTAAGGCAGGGCGCTAAAAATGTTTTCTTCGGGTAGAAAAAAGACGAGCCACAGATCAAAGTTTCGAAAAATCATGCGCAAACGGCCTAATCTGGCATACAAACTTGCAGCTTTGCTCCTGCTTTCCATCTATATTCTGCTGTTCAAATATCTTATGATTCTTGAGAACCAGCCCGAAAATGCAAACGCTATCACAGCTATCTACTGGGCTACAACTACCATTGCAACGGTAGGATACGGCGATGTGGTCTTCGCCTCGCTTTCGGGAAGAATCTTTTCCATAGTCGTACAGGTCATGGGAATTATTCTGATTTCAGGTTTTCTTGCAACTTATGTTATTGCTCCCTGGATGGACAGGGTGATCAAGTTCAGGATGCCCAGGAAAGTCCCTTCCAGCATGAAAGAGCATATCATCATCTGTGGGTACAACCAGCTGGTAGAAACCCTTATTGATGAATTGGAAGAGCAGGAGATAACGTTTATAATAATTGAGGATGAGGAAGAAATAATCAAAGAACTTGTTTACAGGGATATCCCCTGCATTTTCGGGACTCCAAGTGACAGGCAGGCACTTACGAATGCAGGTATTGAAAAAGCCAGGATCCTTATTGCCAACAAGTCCGATGAAAGAAATGCAAACATCGTGCTAACCGCTCGGGAGTTCCAGCACCTCAATATTATTGCCATCGTTGAGGATAGGTCCAATTCAAAATACCTGAAATACGCAGGTGCAGACACGGTTGTTTCTCCGAAATCGATATTCGGGCAGTTTATCGGAAAAAAAGCAATGGACAGGCTTGTAAGCAGGGTGACAGGGACGACTGAAATTTTCAAAGGAGTGCACGTTACGGAATTCCCGATCTACCTCAAGAGCCCTCTTATAGGCAAGACCCTTAAAGAAGTTTCCAGCCAGCGGTTGACTGATGCAAGAATCGTTGGAATCTGGAAAAGCGGAGCCCTCTCTTTTAACCTTAAAGAAGATGATATCATCCGGGGCAATTCTGTCCTGCTGGCTGTGGGAACTCCTGAGGAGCTCTCAAAACTGAAGAAACTTACTCATTGATTGCCAGCCTGAAGTATACAGTTTTTATAGGCATCATAAATTCAATAGATGAGGGATTAATAATGGAGTCAAAAGGGCATCTGGTGGTACTCGGATACGGAGACGTTGGAAAGAGCATTGTGAGTGAACTCTCCGGAGGACTGTTCCGTTTTGTAGTTGTGGACTCCAATGAAAAAGTTTTTGAGAATGTGGAGTTTGAACATCTTGTGGGCAACGGGGCGGATGAGGAGGTCCTGATTGCAGCTGGAGTAAAAACTGCATCTTTTGTGTTTGTAGCCCTGAATGATGATACCAATGTTATTTTCGCAACCCTTATTTCCAGGGGACTCAACCCCGAAGCTACAATTGTGGCAAGAGCGAACTCCGTAAAATCAATCGATAAGATCTATAAGGCAGGAGCGGACTATGTTGGGTCTCTTTCCATAGTTGCAGGACAGATGCTGGCCAAAATGAGCGCAAATTGTATTGGAAAAGTCTGCAGGATCGATGAAGATATAATGCTTTACGAAGGCATAGAAATTGAAAAGTACCATATTGAGAAAGGCTCTTTTTTTGACAGAAAATCAATAGAAGACCTGGACCTCGAAAAAAAGATCGGGTGCACTGTAATAGGCATTGAGCGTGGAGGCCTTGTTACTATTACTATTAATAAACAGACGGTACTCCGGGCAGGAGACATAGTTGCATTTGTGGGAAGCAGCAAGCAGATCTCGGAGTTTAAGGAGAAATATCTTGACTAAAAAGTCTCTTTTTTATCTGTTCCTGTACTTTCAGTTCCTTTTCTATCCGTTCCGGTAATTTGAACTTGTTCTTCTAATTCCATGTTCCTCTAATTCCATGTTCCTCTAATTCCATGTTCCTCTAATTCCATGTTCCTCTAATTCCATGTTCCTCTAATTCCATGTTTCTGTAACTCTATTTGTTTCTGTAACTACCTGTTCCTGCAATCTTTACAGATACCTGCTTTTCGGATAACTTTCTACTTTTTTTCAGGAACAAATATATTGGTTGAAACAGAATATAATAAAATAGAAACTTACTTTTTATAGTAAGTAAAAGATTAACTTCTTATAATTAATGAGTAATTATTCGCATTTAAAAGAAACTTACCACGCTTATATATGTTATAATATGGAGAGTATGTGATAGTATGGAGAGTTTGTCTACCGGAGTAGAAGGGCTGGATTTGCTGATGGAGGGAGGGTATCCTAAAGGAAAGAGTATTCTGGTCACGGGCCCTCCGGGTTCGGGAAAAACCATCCTCGGAATTCATTTCCTTCACAGGAGTTGCCAGGAAGGCAAAAAATGCATACTTATTCTTACCAGAGAACTTACTGAAGATATACTTACTCAGGCCCGTGGCCTCAATCTTAATCTGGAGCCTTTCCTTGAGAACGGCCAGCTCAGTATCAGGAATATATTCGAAGACAAGATTAACAAGCTCAAAAGCGTTTCAAAATTCGGAAAAGGGCTCTGTGCCGTGGATGCGGATATAATCGAATATCTGAGCTCCATGTCTTCGGAAGTTGATGTTGTGGTCATTGACAACATTGGAGTAATGGCTATACATCACGAGATAAGGGAGTTTGCAGATGAGTTCAGTTCGATCTGCATTATTCTCCTGAAAAATGGATGTACAGGCCTCTTTGTAATGGATGAGGACTCTTACGAGCTGACTCACAAGCTTACAGGTTACATGGTTTTCGGGTTGATGAGACTCATAACACAGGAAAATTTCAGTTCTGGAAAAACGAAGCAGTATCTCTACATTGAAAAAATGAGAAATACTCCAGTTCCGGTCAAGTATTCCCTGTTTGATGTTACTCCGCAGGGAATTAGAGTAATCTCAGGCATGAAACCCTCTCTCAAATGATCAGCTACCATCCCCAAATGATCAGCTACCATCCCTCAAATGATCAGCTACCATCCCTCAAATGATCAGCTACCCGAATTGTGCCTCGGGATCTCAGGAAATCGGAGATTTTCCGGGAGTTGCACTGCAAGTGCAACAGTCCGCTGTCCTTAGAGGATTAATTAAACTGGGTAAAAATGTGAAAAAAGGTTATGCTGCTTTTATGATAAATTCACAGCAGTCATTCCTATTTCCTATGGTTTTTAGAGCCTCGAGACTGCAGGCCGAATCTACTTTCAAAGTTATGTTTGAAAAAATCTTCCTGGTCAGTGTGCAAAGGATGGGGTTTTTGCGGGCTTCTTCTCCTTTCCAGGGACATTTTGTTCCCCTGACTACCCAGAGGTTTTCATTTTCACCCATGCTCGAGGAAAAGGTTCCACCCATCTGGTTCATTATCTCGGCGCAGACATTCCCTGCGTAAGCCAGGTCCATTTCTCTGTCTTCAAAATGGTACAGATCAAAAAGTGTCTTTTCTACCATGCCTGTCATCTGATTTATTATAACCTTTTTTTCCTCATTTGAGACAGACTGAAGAAGGGTCGGAATTACGGATGTAAGGATACTCTGTACCCTGTTCTTTATTTCGAGACTGTCGCGGTCGGCAACCAATCTATCGTGAAGGCACTTGACTCTGAGCAGAGATTTTACTCGGGTCTTGAGTTCAAGCCTGTTTATAGGTTTTGTAAGGAAATCATCAGCTCCGACCTCAATCCCTCTGATCCGGTCTTCAAGTTCCGAAAGGGCTGTAAGCATCAGGACAGGAATGAACTGGGTTTCGGGATTTTCCTTGAGGATTTTGCAGACCTCATAGCCGTTGATCTCAGGCATCATAACATCCAGAAGCACAATATCCGGTTTTTCGTCCTTAACTTTCTGAAGTGCTTCATTTCCGCCATAGGCAGAGATAACTTCATAAGGTTCAACTGCAAGGTAGGCTTCCATCAGTTCTATATTTTCCTTCATGTCATCTACAATCAGGACTTTTGGTTTGTTTTTCTCATTCAACAAGGCTTCCTCCCTTGGGTTCATGAATCTTGATCCCTTTAGATGTAATTTCAAAGATTGACATATCGGGAGAAATAGGAGTGCTGCGCATCTTGGGTATGCACAGATAGCGCTCCATTTTTCCGAGATAGGCGTTCTCTTTTACCAGCAGGCGAATAGAACCGTAGACCGAGTATTCAGCAAGCTGGTGAGTTAGATTGTGTGCTGACTCGTCCATGATTAAAAGAGTAGTGCAGCCTTTTTTTCTCACGAGATAGTTCAGTCCGTCAAACTGGTCCCTGAGCCTTTTTTGGGAAACTCTCAGGGCAAAAGTGCCCAGGTTATCTATGACAAGGCATTCTGTTCCTTCACGTATTAATTCTATAAGGTTTGGAAGTTCAATATCAAGGCTTTCAGGTTTAAATCCGTACCTTGTCTGCCCTATGCTTTCTGAACGGCTCTCAAATATGTTTTCTATGCTGAGTTGCCCGCTCTCATAGTAAGGCTTAATATCATGCCCCAGCATTTCTGCCTGGTAGAGGATATCTTCAGGAGTTTCTTCAGTTGCGATCATCAGGCATTTTCTTCCTTCAACGCAGTTCCTGTGAATGAAATGGATTCCAAAGATAGTTTTTCCACTCCCTGCCACTCCTGTAATCAGGGTTGCTTTGTTCACAGGATAGCCCCCGATCAATTTCCTGTCCAGCTCTTCTATGCCTGTTGAAACCCTCTCCATTTTTGTAAACCCTCATTCTCTTGTGTACTTTGCCCCTTTTACTTCCCGCACTATCAGGTGACATTGAATTAGTTGTACAATGTATTGTAAGTTATAGAAAATATTCAAATAAATTTAGCAGTTTTAGGATTATTTAGCAGTTTTGGGATTATTTAGTAGTTTTCTAACTTAAAACACATATTCACTATTCCTTAATAGCTTGAAATAAAAGAACTTTCTATTTAATTTTATTGATTATGATAAGATCATATTTGGTTTCTATATTTCAATTGTGTATAATATTATGATGCCGAAAATTACTTCTATATATTAAAAGAACTTTTGTAATATAAAAGTTATGTTTGTGGTGTGTTTCTTTTATTTCAGTGATGTTTCTATTAATTTCGACCTGATATTTAGCTATAAATTTCTTTTCTTCAGTCAATATGCTAAATTTTATTTAGCCTGTGCCACTTGACAAACATTCTCATCAGGGGGAACTTTTGAATTTGCTCTCTTTTTCTGTCCATTTTTCTTAATTCTGAGAGAAACCTTTAATATAGGTAGTTACTATCACTACACTTGCACCATGGGCTCGTAGGGTAGCCAGGATATCCTAATGGGCTTCGAAGTAATATTATTACGAAGATACCCATTGACTCGTGTTCGAATCGCGGCGGGCCCGTTAATTATTCTTTTACCTGGCATCTTCAATTTTGCTATAAGTGTTCTTCTGTACAGTCTTTTCTTCAGCTGAATCTTATTCCTGAAAAGTTTTTTCACTCTGTGTTTTAAGATTTTCTTTTCACGGCATACCAGAATTCTACCAAACTTCTACCAAAATCCTTTCATTGTGCGCCAAAAAATATTTATAATCTGGATTTTTTCCTGCAGGAAAAGAAACCACCGAAATTGAACAAAGAGGCCCCGGATGGAAAAGAAACATGAACCTTTATTCAGAATCGAATGGATTGATGCAAAAAACTCTGAAGCTCTGGAAGACGCCTTCAATGTCCGCAGAGAGGTCTTCATAAAAGAACAAAACATACCCGAGGACGAGGAATTTGACGAAGCAGACTTAAGGTCCTATCATGTTATTGTGTATGCAAATTCAAGACCAGTGGCTACAGGCAGACTTTTAAAAGAGAGGGAAATATGGCTTATAGGAAGGATTTCCGTCCTGAAAGAATACAGGGGAAAACAGGTCGGCAAACTCGTTGTAGATAAACTTCTGGAACAAGCTATTGAACTTGGAGCAGCAGAGGTTAATATTCATGCACAGACCCATGCAGTAAGTTTTTACAAAAAGTTTGGGTTTGTTGCTTTTGGAGATACTTTCCTTGAAGCTGGCATAGAGCATATCTCAATGGTAAAAAAGATCTGATTTCAAGGCAGATAGAAGTCTATTAAGGTTCGAAGTTAATTGAGGTTCGAAGTTAATCCAGGAAATCTCAGTCCTTATAATGCTGCAATTCTTATTTTCGGGATACTTATATATTATCTGAGCAAAATTCTATATTTATGAGCTGGTATGCAATAGATGCGGTAGACAGGGCTTTTTTAAGGACAAAAAAAGCTCTCTTTGAACCTTTTGATTTCTGGAAATGGGTAAAACTCGCAGTCATTATCTTTTTGCTGGGTGGTGCAGCCTCTAACTATGGAGGCTCGGGTACCAATTACCGGATGGACTCCGAAGATTTCGGAAACAATTTACCTTATGTCGAACCGGGTCAGATCCCCGGATTTCCTTCCGGGGTTAATGGAATTGATCCTTACCATATGTACTTTCCGGAACCAGCGGGAGCTATTATTGCAGTAATAGTCTTTCTTCTGCTCCTGGCTCTACTCATATCCTACATCTCCAGCATCATGGAGTTTGTTTTTGTGGAGTCCCTGGTAAAAAACGAGGTTAAGTTCTGGGCTTATTTAGGGGAGTTTATGGGAAAGGGGTTCTACCTCCTGCTGGTGCGTCTGGCTCTCGGGCTGGTTTTTCTCGTGTTTTTTGCAATAGCTTTTCTACCTCTTATTCCCACTATCCTCGAGGAGCCTTCTGACGTTTCCGTGCCTGTTCTTATAGGCGGGATTTTCTGGTTTATTGTTGTGCTCCTGATATTGGCCCTGATCGGGGTAGCAATAAATTCCTTTTTAAGTCTCGCAATTCCTCTTTCAATTTACCGGAACACCGGGATTCTTTCAGCTTTCGGGCTTGTCTTTGCAAACTTCAGGAAAAGCTGGAAGGAAGTTATTGTTTACTGGTTTGTCAGATTCTTACTCAGCATAGGAATAGCTATTCTTGCAATTCTTCTTTTCGGGATTACTATGCTGTTTTTAGGGCTGATTTTCCTTATTACCGATGGGATGCTGTACTTCCTTTTTTCAGCCCTTGTATCAGATTTCCTTGTCTGGATACTCCTTATTCCCTTTGTACTTATAGAGCTGGCATTGATCTTTGGAGCCCTTCTTTTCCTCAATGTACCCTTTGCCGTTTTCATGAAGTACCATCTCTTAAGTTTCCTTGAAACCTGGTTTGTCGGTGCAGAAATTCCCTTTTTTGATGCTCCTGTCCAGGAGCCTGAAAAGGGTTTAAGCGAAGCTGAGGTTAATTTTTGAGTTGAATTTTGATGTTTGAGTTAAATATAAGAAAATTCAGGGTTTTGAACCGACTTTAGAGTCGGTCTCCCTGAGTTTTCTGGATATTCAGGTCAGCATTTTAACAGCCGACCTCTTTTTTATATCAGGACAAAGAACCTGTGTTTAGAAACTCTGTTTTTTTAATAATAATATACTTCCTGAAACTAACTATATTCTGCGAATATTCTTTCCGGATCTCATTCGGAAATCAAAGTTTGGGAGTTGAAAATAATGAAGCAGGAGTTCATCGAGAAATATTATATGGGCAAAGAAGTCGAAATTGATATTGGGGGAAGTACCACATACAGGGGAGTTGTTGCAGAATGTAATGACGGAGTCCTGAGCCTTAAATGGACCATAAAAGAAGAAGGCTACACGCATATTGATATAGGGAGAATTGCTGCAATGTGGAGAACCCTGAAGCAAAAGTAAGAAGATGTCAAAGTAAAACAATATCGCAAAATGGTATTTAAAAACAATATTGCAAAATGGTATTGTAACAGGCGCAGTAAAATAATACACTTCAAAATTTGCTTGTACTATACGAATTAAACTCAGTAGTAGAGGTAGCTGAAGTCTTTTCAGTTCCTCTACGGCTAAGTTTTAACTTTAAGGCGGGAAGTTTCCTTCCTCTATGTGAAGCAGCAGAGAGGAGTAGTTCACTTTTACATTCAAGCTTTTGAGGAGGGGAAAGAAGCCTCTACTTTTTTATCCCAATTTTTTCTGTTTCAAACTCTTTCTTCCGGAAAACCGGAATCCTGCTGTAGATTTTGAGTTTTTATTCTCTACTTTCTAACCCGGATAGTTCTGTAAAAATCTCGTGATAATATATCGTGATAAAATATCGTGGTAAGTACTGTGAATAAGTATATGAATAGAAAACAATGGACTGTCTTTTCTGCTGTTACAATAAAGCTTAAATTAAGTACAGTAATTACTGAATAAACTGATTGGCGTGCAGTGAATCCTTTTATCCGTCGGAAAGGTGTAGATTTGCTTTCCCGGGTAAGGATATTTTGTACGTAAGATATTTGTCTGAAGTAAAGTATATAAGCGGTTGGTAAAGGACATTATATACTTTACTGTAGATTCGGTACCTTACCGGTCAGAGGTTTGTTATAGTATGCTGACCAGTAATTTACCCTGAAATCAGCGCTTACTGGTTATCAGTGCCAGCAGCGGTTTGTCAATATTAGTATTGTCACCACTTACTGATTAGCAATTTATCAAGAGTTGTCAGTCAGCCGCAGGATAGGGCTTGAATCGACGACCTTTACTTCAGTTTATTTTTCATCAGGGAGACTCCCATATGATAAAAGAAATCACTGCCAAATACAATGCAGAACAAATTGAAAATAAAGTAACGCAGTTCTGGGAAGACAGCGATGCCTACCGGAAAACCCGGGAGCACCGTAAAACCGGAAAAAGGCTTTTTTTTGTTGACGGCCCCCCGTATACTACAGGACATATCCACCTGGGGACTGCCTGGAATAAGATCATTAAAGATTCTATTCTCCGCTATTATTCCATGAACAACCGCAATATCATGGAGCGCCCCGGCTGGGATATGCACGGGCTGCCCATCGAGGTTAAGGTCGAAGGTTTGCTCGGTTTCAAGTCCAAGAAGGACATCGAGAGTTTCGGGGTAGGGAATTTCATTGAGAAATGTAAGGAGTTTGCCATAAGCCAGAAGCAGGCAATGACCGAGCAGTTCGAGAGGCTCGGGGTCTGGCTTCAGTGGGAAGACCCCTACATGACCCTCAAGGACGAGTACATCGAGGCTGCCTGGTGGACCCTTAAACAGGCTCAGGAAAAGGACCTGCTTGACGTGGGCAAGCGTGTGGTCAACTGGTGTCCCCGTTGCGAAACCGCCATTGCCGATTCCGAAGTCGAATATGCGGACCGGGCCGACCCGTCCATCTATGTCAAGTTCAAGGTCAGGGGAGAGGAAAACACCTTCATAGTGATCTGGACCACAACCCCCTGGACCATCCCCTCGAACATCGCCGTTGCGGTCCACCCGTCCTTCGAATACGCGAAGTTCAGGGCAGTCCGCCAGGACGGAAAGGAAGAAATCCTGATCGCAGCCACAGCCCTTATTGAGAACGTGCTCCGGAAGGGCAGGTACACGGACTACGAGATCCTTGAAACCATGCTCGGGGAAGACGTTGCAGGCCTGGAATACGAGAGCCCCCTTGCGGACCTGATCCCGCGCCAGGCTGAATTCAAGCACAATGTCTACGAGGCCGAATACGTAACCGCAGAAAACACCGGCTGTGTGCACATTGCCCCGGGGCACGGGATGGACGACTTTAACGTAGGGGTCAAAAACGGCCTGCCGATTTTCTGTCCCGTAGGCCCGAACGGTTCCTACACCGGAGAAGCCGGCAAGTATGCAGGCATGAACATAAGGGAAGCAAACACTGTTGTCATCGAGGACCTCCTGGAGCGCGACAGGCTCCTTGCCGAGGGGACCGTGACCCACCGTTACGGGCACTGCTGGCGCTGCAAGACCCCTATCATCTACCTGGCGACCGAACAGTGGTTCCTCAAAATTACCGATCTCAAGGAAAAAATGCTCGAGGCAATCGATGCAGTAGACTGGTACCCCGACTGGGCAGGCTCGGCCCGCTTCAGGACCTGGGTGGAAGGCGCAAGGGACTGGTGCATCTCCAGGCAGCGCTACTGGGGAATCCCGATCCCGGTCTGGAAATGCCGGAAATGCGGCAAGCTCGAAGTCATAGGGACCAGGGAAGAACTCATTGAAAAGTCCAGCAATGCTGGCGGGGAAATCGAACTGCATCGCCCCTACGTGGATGAAGTGCTCATTCCCTGTGAATGCGGTGGAGACAAAAAGCGTGTTGAAGACGTTTTTGATGTCTGGTTTGACTCGGCTGTTGCTTCCTGGGCAACCCTGAAATATCCACAGACGCAGGATCAGTTTGATGAATGGTGGCCTGCCGACTTCATTACCGAAGGGCATGACCAGACCCGAGGCTGGTTCTATTCCCAGCTTGGAGCAAGCATGGTCGGCTTTGGACGGGCGCCTTATAAGAGTGTGCTTATGCACGGCTTTACTCTTGATGCCGGCGGAAAGAAGATGTCAAAGAGCCTTGGAAATGTAATTTCCCCGCTGGACATCATCGACAGGTTCGGGGCAGATACCCTTCGCGCCTACGTACTTTCCTCAAGCGCGCCCTGGGACGACCTGAAGTTCAACCTGGAGGAGATAGAAACTGTCCACCGCTCAATTAACATCCTCTGGAACGTTTTCAGGTTCCCGCTTCCGTATATGGCGCTTGACAAGTTTGACCCGATGCAGGTCAGCCTGGACTCTGTAAAAGATGCCCTCCGTGAAGAAGACAGGTGGATTCTCTCAAGAGCCCAGTCCGTGGTAAAAGCTGTAGATGAAGCCATGAGTGGGTACCTGCTGCATAAAGCAGTCCGTGAGATCCTGGAGTTTGCTCTGGAAGACCTCTCGCGCTGGTATATCCAGCTTATCCGCCCAAGGACCTGGACCGAAGCTGACGACCCGGACAAGCTTGCAGCTTACTGTGTGCTTTACGAAGTCTATGTAACCATCACAAAACTGATCTCCCCCTTCATGCCCTACCTGGCTGAGGAGATGTACCAGAACCTGATCCGGAATGTGGATCCGAAAGCTCACGAATCCGTGCACATGTGCGACTGGCCGAAGGTTAACGAAGCCTATCTTGACCCCGAGCTTGAAGCAGCCATGAGCACTGCCCGTTCCATTGTGGAAGCTGCCTCAAACGCCCGCCAGAAGGCAGGAAGAAAACTCAGGTGGCCCATATCCAGAATTGTTGTCTCCCCTGAAAGCGAGGATGCAGCAAAGGCAGTTGACAGGCTGCGTTCAGTCCTTATGGACCAGACCAATTCCAAAGCCATTGTTCTTACAGGTGTAGGCAAGAGCTGGGACGAACTCGGGCTTGAGGTTATCCCTGACCCGGGTAAGATCGGTCCTGTCTTCAAGAAGGATGCCGGAAAAGTTATCCCTGCCCTGCAAAAAGTCGACGGCGTTGCTTTAAAGAAAGCCTTTGCCGAAACCGGGGAATTCGAGCTCCTCCTGGCCGATGGGACTACTGTCACAGTCACCCCGGGCATGGCGAACTACAAAGAAACCCTGCCCGAAGGTACAGCCAGCGCAGAGTCCGATGCAGGCCTTGTTTATGTGGATGCAAACCTTACTCCTGAACTCGAAGCTGAAGGATACTCAAGGGAAGTCATCCGCAGGCTGCAGGACATGCGGAAGGAACTCGACCTTATTGTGGACGAGAACATCCGTGTCTTTGTCCGGATCGAAGACGAAAGGGTCTTAACGCTTGTTGAAACCCTGAAGGATCTGATTGCAGAAGAGGTTAGAGCCGATTTCTTTGACATAGGCAGCGGTATTGAGGTTTCCGGAGCCCTTGTAAAGGACTGGGATGTCGAAGGCATTGCCATGAAGATGGGAATTGCAAAGAAATAACTCTGCAATTAAGTTTAAGAACAAAACTCGATAAGAAAATCTAAGTTCAGAAAAGAAAAACAGGAAAGGAGTGATTCATATGGATTTTGCTGCCTGGGAGCCTATCTATGAACGAATTCTTAAAGACTTCGGGTTCGACCGCACAGGTGATGAAGAGGCAGCTCGCTTTCTTTCCCAAAAGCTGACTGAGAAAAACACTGCGAGCCTTTCCGAAATTAAGGATACGATCTCAGAAAAGCCTCTTCTAGTCTGCGGGAATGCTCCGGGACTCAGAAACGAGCTTTTGAAGCTCGATCTTTCTTCTTTTGTGATTGTTGCAGCCGACGGAGCAGCCGCCGTTCTTATGGATATGGGCCGCGTGCCTGAGGTCATCTGTACCGACCTTGACGGTAATTCCGAAGCTGACATTGAAAAAGAGATTCTCGCCTGCACACGGGGCTCAATAGTCCTTATCCACGCCCATGGGGATAACATGGATAAGCTGGAAAAATACGTTCCGCGGTTCAGGCGCTTTATTGCAACTACCCAGGCCCGGCCTTTAGATAACGTTTACAACTTTGGTGGGTTCAGTGATGGGGACCGCTGCGTTTTTGTAGCCCGGGAGTTCGGGGCTAAAAGCATCAGGCTGGCTGGATTTGATTTTGAAGATCCCTTAGTGAACCCGATTAAGAAAAAGAAGCTGAATTGGGCGAAAGAATTAATCGAAATGTTAGGGATTTGAAGGCTAAACGGCCATGTGGATGGTCGAGGTTCAGTGAACTAACAGGTTCAAATCTTTTTCATGCAAGGATTGACCAAAAATTTTTATGTTGGAGAAAACTATACATCTAAAGAAAAAAAAGTAATTTGCATAGTGTATAAATAGAAAGGTTTATTCACTTTTTTAGTTCAATTCACAGCATTTAAAGCTTTAAATTAGATCAGTAGTTCCGAATAACCCAAGTTCCGAACTCTGAATTAAGAACATCAATAAATATTTTTGATAACCCGAAAAAAGTTCTAATGGATCATGGAATTCATTTTCATTGGTCATCGGTTAAGGAATTTTCTTGCCTGAAGGCTATCGATTTTGTACCATAAGTCTGCCTTTAATTTCACTTTATTTTCCTCAAATCGATACCCTGTTCCAGCTACAACATGTACCAAACATTTAATAACTGTTGTGGAAGTGGAAGCAATTTATCAAGATTCTTCACTTAACCGAAGACGCATGCATACTATTCGTTTTCTCTTAATTCGGGCACTTCCGGGTTTATTATGGATAATCTGAATGAAGCGGATAATATTACTTTTTCTTCCCTGCACACACAAATGCTCCGATCACTGCCATAACTACCCATAGAATACCTGTGAAAGGAGTGCTTTCCGTATCTGAGGGTGAGTTTGAATCTGCTGGCTGTTCACTTGCAGTCTCTGTGTTTTCTATCTGATTTTCTTCCTGCCATTTTCCCTGAACTTTCAGTTCCTCAATTACTGCACCCCTGTCTGATACAGGGTGTTTTCCTGGAAAGCCTCCGGAAACGCTAAAAAGCTGCTTATCGGACTCTTCGTCCCTGAGCATGAGGAGCACGGATTCGTTCAGGGTGAACTCTGCCTGGTCTTCAGTCCAAAAATTGCTGCCTATTTCGGTTCTCACTTTAATGGTTTCGGCTTGCAGGGGATTATAGAGCCATTCCTCAACTGTAATTGTGAAGATTGTATGGTCATAGTGTACATCAATCCCACTGACGGTTCCTATCACTATTCTGTCTGAAGTGTTAATCTGGTAGGGTATTTCGGCAGCTTCCGGAATCAATTCGGCTGCTGCAGGGCATGGAGCCAAAAGGAGCAGGGCTAGTGCAGATAATATCAAGAGCATATTCAGTTTTCTCATCGACTTCTCCTGTATTATATTCCGGATTGACTTCTCCTGTTTTTGATTCCGAGTTGATTTCTTCTGTTTACGGTTCAATTTATTTTTTTAATATCCTGCTTATTCCTTCATTAATCCTTTATTTTTCTCTATTATATCTTATTTATGCTTTTTTTAATCTGCAGATTCATTTGAACCTTTTATTGTCCCATCTGGACCATTGAAGGAAAGAGCAGTTCTTCAAGAGTCGAGAAGACGACTTGGGAAATGAACAATGACAAAAAGGGTTGAGAAAAGCTGCATTTCAGCTTTTAGACTCGTATGGAGATGCTAATAGAATGGAACCTCAACAAATTGAATATATTTATTTGAAGACAAATATAATTATTCGATGACAAATATAATTATTCAATGCGAATATGAAATGCTCATTCTTTTTTGTGGGGGCAAAAAATGAGGGAAAATTTTACAATCAGATTTTTTACTTTTTCGTAAAAAAAGTACTTTTGAGGATTTCTACAAAACCAGATCTCATTGATGACGTGGGGTAATGCAAAATGAAAAAGGGAAAATGTCCAAAATGCGGGAGCGAAAATCTCGATATAGGCCATATAATTGGAGAACGTATAGGTTATGAGTCTGATAGCGAATGCTATTTTACCGGTCCCATACGCGAATTTAAAGTGCATGTTTGTTTAGATTGTGGATATGCTGAATTTTATGTGGATGTAGTAAATCGAAAAAAAGTTGAAAGTTGAATCTAAAGTGTAAATATGTGTTATGGGTCCGCATAAGTGACAGAGATAGGGATCCGCACAAGTGACAGAGATAGCGAAGCATTAAATTTTATAGAAAAGTATTGGAAATTGATCCATACAGTGCTTATGCATGGAATAAAAAAGGCGATATCCTCTTTTTGTTAAGCTGAAAAACAGTCCAGGATTTAGTGGAAATGGTGGAAAGGCTAAAAACAGCTGTCAAGATGTATGTATCCGGGTATCGCATAATGTTGAGGCATATCATACGATACATGATGAGGCATCAATCTGGATACGACTTCATCAAACCGGTCTTGCCTTTCCACCGCATCTAATATAAGGCTTTTAGCCTTAGTCTACCACTTTCTAATCATCTATTGCCCTTTTTTTCTTGCAGTCCTTCGCCCATCTATGAAACGATTCACTCATATAACGCCAGGGTGGAGTGATGATCGTAATGGCAGCGAAGAACTTTTCACGTATTTCTGCGCCGCAGAAATACGAATTATGATTGGCTTTTATTGTTATAAATAATTTTCCAGATCGATTTATATAAACTCAACTATTTTTAATATGAGGAAAACATTAAAGCAAAAATGAAGGATTATTACGTAAATATTTCTTGTTTTCACAGACTCTTCCGGGTGACACAGATCTAAAAATCAAAATGCATTCATGGTTCTCATAATTTTGAGTAGCTTGAAAAATGGGCAGGAAAGAGGAAAGGTAGAAGTTAACAGCTAAATAATATTATTGATATATCTATAAATACAATTCTCTTAATATAATATTAACTTTCCAATAATAATCTTATGTGGCTTCGATGTGCATCAAACCTTCTAATAATGTGCATCAAACCTTCTAATATAATGTAATTCCCTCTATAATTCGATTTAGTTGCCTAAATCAATATTGTATTCATTACAAATGCTGTCTGGTAGCCTGAAATACTACCAAATACTTTCGAATACTACTTATTCCAAATACAGAAGGTTGAAGTATCAAGTAGTGAACTACCACTCAGCTAAAGACTGAGTGGCTTCTTGGTTCATTCCTCCCTCTATTGAGGGCAAGTCCCCAAGCTCTTCCCCGCGTTCCGCAGGTG